>CAZGMW010000447.1:0-1881 GCA_964526895.1 uncultured Planococcus sp.
AGGGTTTGTGTGGGGGAAGACGATATATTGAAAGCAGGAAATCCCGAGTTAAAAGTTTTAGCTTAATGAAGAGAAGAGGCGGTATTCTGTTTTAACAGAACACCGCCTCTTTTAATTTCGGATAATGAGCCTTACCAGTCTGCCTGTATCTTCTTAATAGGTTTGTATCACTTCAATTAGTTAAGAGGTAAAATAGAAGCATACTAGTTCGAGGACGTGATTTTTTTGCCGGATTGGACTTACCATACTATTTTTAAACCGGCTCTCTCCCGATTGCCGGCGAAGACCGGGAGAACGTTTATTCATCGGGGCATGAATGTAATTGCAACGCTGCCAGGCGGGAGCAAGCTAATTGAATACCTCGGCCACACCAATCCGTCTGCCCGGTTGGAAAAGGAACTTTTCGGATTCAAAATTTCCAATCCGATTGGATTAAGCGGAAAAATCGATTCTGAATTGACCGGCACTAAAACATTCGGCCATTTGGGTTTTGGGTTTATAGAAGTTGGCCCTGTCACCTCAACTCCGGAAGAAGTTAATGTGCCATCCTATACTCAAACGAAAGACAATCTTGTTTTTCCTCATCGTCCGGAATCTCCAGGAGTAGAAAAGACCGTTACGAAGCTGCGAGAGTTGAAAGAATATCAGAAACCGGTGTTTATCCGGATTGGAAAGGCGAAGTCATTTACCGAAATTTTATCTTTAACCCAGAGGCTGGCCGATTATGGCGACGCCTTTATTATAGAAGGGCATTACAGCGAAGACGAGTGGCAGTCAATGAAGAGTTCTGTGGTAAATAAGCCGCTGGTTGTTGCATGCTCATTAGCTGAATTGGATAGCGAGACTATCGAAAGACTGACAGCCAATAAGTGGTTGGATGGTGTCATTGTAGATGAACAGGCAAAAGATACTGGCGCCGGACTAACATATCCCTTGTTCCAAGCAAGCAGTTTGGCGAAGAAGACAGCGAAAATTAGGAGCAGGAGTGAAATTCCGATTATCGTTTCCGGAGGCATCACTGAGCCGAAAGATGCGCTGGCCATATTTGAAGCAGGCGCGGATTTGGTCATGTTGACGGCAGGTTATGTTTTTGCCGGTCCGGGATTGCCGAAACGGATCAATGAAGCTTTGCTGGATACAAAGTTTGCAGTTAAGAATACATATAGTGATTGGATATGGCATTGGCTGTTTGGATTTCTGATGTTGATAGGCGGTATTATTGCTTTGCTTGTCAGTATGACTATTGTTGTCCTGCCATATGATGAAGCATTTCTGAAATTGACGCGGGAAGAGTTAATCGCGATAAACCCTAATATTTACCGTTTCATGCAACATGATCGGATGACGGTCGCCGGAACCATGATATCGGGCGGCATCATCTATATGCAATTGGCCCGGCACGGTGTCCGGTATGGACTGCAATGGGCGAAAAGAGCAATCCATATTGCCGGCACCTTAGGATTTCTTGGAATTTTGCTGTTTCTTGGATTCGGCTATTTTGACTGGCTGCACGGCATTTTATGGTTGGTCTTACTGCCGTTTTTTTGGAAAGGCTATTTAGCGACCAAGCATCATGCTGAACACTCATCATCGAGTAATCGGACGAATCACAAGGCATGGAAGAAAAGCTTATGGGGACAGCTTGCTTTTGTGGCGCTTGGTTCGGCTCTTGCAGTCGCTGGTCTCGTCATTTCCACAATTGGTGTGAATGGAGTATTCGTTCAAACGGATATCGCTTATATTTGCATGAGCCCGGAGCAATTGGCCGGCATTAATGACCGGTTGATTCCGGTCATCGCCCATGACCGTGCAGGCCTCGGAAGTGCATTGGTCAGTGTGGGATTGCTCGTATTGATGCTAGCGCTTTGGGGATTCCAGCAG
>CAZGMW010000448.1:0-1876 GCA_964526895.1 uncultured Planococcus sp.
CATTTCCGAGGAGGATTGGATGGAATATATTTATCTGGGCAATTCAGGTCTGCGCGTTCCGAAGTATATACTTGGAACGGTCCCTTTTAGTGGAACAAATGGTTTTGAAGCAGCGGGTAATGTGAAGGAAGACGAAGCGAGAAGAATGGTGGATATGGCTCTGGAAGCCGGCATCAACATGTTCGATACAGCCAATCTGTATTCGCAGGGCGACGCTGAAAAAGTTTTGGGTGCGGCGATCAAAGGCCGGCGGGATGAAGTGCTGCTGACATCAAAAACAGGTTTTCCGCTCGGTGACAACCCGAATGGCCAGGGAGCTTCACGCAATAACATCCTGACTTCCATTGATCAGTCGCTGGAGCGTCTGGGAACTGATTACTTGGATGTGTATTTTGTGCATCTTTGGGATGGACAGACGCCGGTCGAAGAAACAGTCGAAACGATGGACAGCCTGGTGAAATCAGGGAAGATCCGTCATTGGGGTGTGTCGAATTACAGTGGCTGGGCGCTTGCGAAGACGCATACTTATGCAAAACAGGCCGGTTTCATTCCGCCGATTACACAACAGATTTACTACACGCCGGAAGCGCGTGAAGCGGAATATGAACTTTTGCCGGCAGGTGCCGAGCTGGGTGTTGGGTCCATGATCTGGAGTCCGCTTGGAGAAGGATTGTTGAACGGCAAAATCGGCAGAAATAAGGAAGCGCCGGAAGATACACGTCAAGGCGGCGGATGGCCGGAGCCGTGGGTGTTGGATCAGGAGCGGCTTTACCAGGTGATTGATGCGCTCGAAGAAGTAGCGGCGAATCACAATGCCTCTGTGCCGCAAATCGCGTACACATGGGTCAAGGATCGTCCTAATGTCGGACCGATTGTAATCGCAGCACGAAATGAAGAGCAGTTAAAGGAAAACATTGCTTCCTTTGATATTGAACTGACGAAAGAAGAGCATGATAAGATCGAGTCAGTCGCGCGACCTGCGCCATTTTATCCGCATTGGCACCGGGCAATGAGCGCTCCGCAGATGGGGAGTCCTTCGGAAATCGGGTACTTGAATGGCTATAAGAAATCGATGGGGATAGATGAGTAATTATTCTCTGTCACGAATAAAGCAGCAGCCGATGAAATCCCGGCTGCTGCTTTATTTAATTCGAATGGCAAGATCGTTTCTCGCTCCTATCATTGATCCATCCGGTGATTGTCTGAGCTGTCTGATCCGGAAAATCCCATTGCAGCATATGGGACGAACCTGGAAATTTCGTTATGGTGACATCATCGATGGCGGACGTCAGCTGCTGAATCCCTTGGGCTCTCGCTTCGTTCAAGTCCCGTGGCAGATCAGCATGAATCAGCAAAGTGGGAACTTTAATATGAGGATACGCATCAACAAATGGCTCTTCAAAAAATGCTTTGATGATCGACAGCACGGTGAACTTCGAGGCAATCAATTCGTATTGAGCATCAAGCCTTTTCCGGAAAATTGAACGGACATACTGTTCTTTCTGGGAATTCCAGTTTTCGGTATAGCCTTTGTATTCTTCGAAAACATCGCTCTCAGAATGAAAAACAGATCGATCCATATAATCGGACCATCCTGCATAGGCATGGTCAAAATTCATTTCCGGTTGATTTTGCGGAAACGTGAATGCGCCGTCAAGCAGGATTAATCCTTTCACATTTTCCGGAAAATGACGGGCAAAATGCAAAGCGGTGTCCGCACCCCATGAATGTCCAATCAGATAGAACGGTTTTTGGACAATGAGCGGAAGAATTTCTTGCAGCCAAAAGGCTAAATTCGAAAAGAAATAATCTTTTTCCTGCACGAAAGCTTCCGTTTTTCCATGTCCAGGCATATCGGGGATGATGATATGGAACT
>CAZGMW010000449.1:0-1874 GCA_964526895.1 uncultured Planococcus sp.
TCAGAGATGAAGTTGTGGGACCGGAGCGGGGAACTCGGGGTCATTGATGAGATGGATTTGAAGATTCTCGATTATGTTTGATGAGTGAAAGGGGCGGAGAAATGGGAACGTTATTTTTATCTGGCGGCGGAGATAGAAAGTACACCGAAAAGTTTGATGAGGAATTCCGGCGGCAAATTGGTCAGACAAAACCGCTCTTATATATTCCGATTGCGATGGACGGCATGATTCCCTACGCCGATTGCCTTCAGTGGATACGAGATGTATTCAATCCACTTGGCATTCATGAAATCGTCATGTGGACCGATCTTCATCGGAAATCGGTTGATGAGCTGCGGCAATTCTCAGCCATTTATATCGGCGGGGGAAATACGTTTCATTTATTGAATGAAATGCGGAATACCGGTTTCGATAAGGTACTGGAAGAATACATAGAAGGTGATGGCGTCGTTTATGGCGGAAGCGCGGGCGCCATAATACTGGGCTCTAACATTATGACCAGTGCGCACTTGGATGAAAATAGAGTTGGCGTGCAGGATATCAGCGGGTTGGATGTGCTTGACGGTCTGGCGGTTTGGTGCCATTACGAAAGTGGAAATGATGAAACGATCCGGAGTTATATTCGAGATTTTGATACGCCGGTCATCGCTTTGCCTGAAGAAAGCGGCGCGTATTTTCAGGATGGCTACATCAAAGTGACAGGCACGAAGTCTGCTCATTTGTTTATTGGAGAGGACAAAGTCGAGCTGCAGCCGGGTGCGGAATTCAACTTTAGTGGATCTGGCGAATACGATGCGCAGGCCATCTTCGGCGATAAAAAGCCGTTCAATGATGCAGTTGGGCATATGCAGAGCATCGAAGGTTACCCTGCTGCAGCAGACTACAGAAATCTGGAGACGATGCCTAAGGCGCTTCAGGTTGGTGGATATCTTTTCGTTGGGCTTATGGTGATCTTGTTAGTATCCATTGTTGTGGTGGGGTGGATTCTGCAATAAATGCTGAAGGGACGGTGAGTTGAGCCGTTCCTTTTTGTATGGAATGAAAGAGGGAGGATTCGTTAGATTTATTGTAATGTTTTTATTGCATCGATGACAAGAATGTGTGGAGGGAAGTTAGTGAAATGTCTAGTTGGGAGTAAAACCATTGAAGTTGGGAGTAAACCGGACAAAGTTGGGAATAAACCGATGAAAGTTGGGAGTAAACAGGTCGAAGTTGAGAATAAAAAGGAATCGTTCGAAAAATGAAGCTGAGAGAGATTGTTTTCAATCGGCAGGAGGCTGATATTCGCAATAAATATCGACTCGCTAGCTGCAGATTAGCTAGTTGGGCATAAATCAGTCGAAGTTGGGCGTATTTCGCATAAAGTTGGGCGTAAATCGACCGAAGTTGGGCGTATTTCATACAAAGTTGGGCGTAAATCCAAATCGACCGGAAAAAGCATCCCACTCAACCCCACCCCCCAGTCGCACAAACCAAAAAGAAGCGCCGCCCGGTAAACCGGACGGCGCGACTTTCCATATTTTATTCCTTTTCGAGGTCCAGCCAGCTGTCTAAAAATTCCTGGCTGTCTTCGCCATTTTGTTCCACGAAAAACTCTGCAAACTTCTCAGTGTCGACGTAGTCGAATCGGAACTGCTTCGCGTATTCCGCCAAAAATGCAAAAGCCTGTTCCGAGCCGCCGTTCGCTTCGAAATATTCCTGCAGCAGGAGAGGCGTTTTCCCGTAAACGGTCGCATAGTATTCACCTTCTTCGTATTCATCCAACGCCAGGTTGATAAAGTGAGTATTGGCACCTGCCGTAGCTATGTTTTCTGCAAATTCGAAAGGAGCTGGATAACCTTCTTCGACCATATACATGGCCGCTACCCATTCCG
>CAZGMW010000450.1:0-1872 GCA_964526895.1 uncultured Planococcus sp.
GCGTAATGCTATTGGCAATCGAACTTTTCGTGGAGGTTGTAGGACTGGCAGGGAAGAATTACCGTCCTTTGATCAATCTAGTGAAAATGTTCGACAAACAATAGACTGGGCACAAATCAAAGGATTTGTGATCAGTCTTTTTTGTTGCAGTTTTTTTGTTGAAAATACAAAAAAGACATTCCGATGAGGAACGTCTTTTCATTATTCGATGTCAGAAGCATCGCTTCCGTACTCGGTTGAACTGCTGTCGGAGAAGGAAGATGTATCGGGTTTTAAGCCTAAATGGCTTTGAAGGATGTCCTGGACTTCCGTTAATGCTTCTTGGTCAAGCTGCCAATAATAAGTGCCTGTCGACATATCATCGTAACCTGCCAGAGAAATGGTTTCTACATCAGGTTTACCGTTTTTTGCATATTCGAAAAATGACTGCATTTTCTTGAACGTCAGGTCTGTTTTCATATTATCACCGACTGCATCGATGACATCGGCGTATTTAGTAAAGGAACCTGCAGATAAGGCTTTATCCATAATCGCCTGTATAATCATCTGCTGTCGTTTGCCGCGTTCAATATCATTATCGTAATGGCGTGTCCGTGCGAGTGCCAAAGCTTCACTTCCGTCTACAGTCTGGATGCCTTCTTCAAGGTTGATGGCACCGGCGTTATCGTTTTCATCCTGTTCTTCTAAATCGTAAGGAACATCGACTGTAATACCTCCAAGCGCATCAACAACATCTATGAACGCTTCAAAATCCATCCGTACATAATGCTGGATAGGAATATCCAATAGGTTTTGAACAGATTCGATTGTTGAGCTTGGACCATTATACGCATATGCGTGAGTAATCTTGTCTTCTTCGCCAGCATCGGGTATATAAGTATAGGTATCGCGTGGGATACTCACTAATTTAACCGATTTATCTTCATTGTTAAGGGTAGCGACCATCAAAGCATCAGAACGGATGTTAGTTGAATTCTGATCACGTTTGCTGCTGTCGTCAACTCCTATGAATAAGATCGACATATTGCCTTCCAGTGGTTCCGGTCTTTCCTGTGAATCATCAATATCCACGGACTCATACGAATTATTTGCAGCATTCTCGGCTTTCTTAACCAAATAAATGCCGTATGCTGAAACACAAAGCAATAGGGATACTGCAAGTGTCAATGTTATTTTAATGATTGTTCTTTTTTTAGAGGATTGAGTTTTTCGGTATTTTTTACGGTTCATGGTTATAGCTCCTCTTAAGTAGGAATGGGCTAACCGATTGTTGCATTCAGGTTTTTCCAGTCGTTTTCTTCTATTATAAATATTAAGCGTATTTGTAGATGGTTCTACATATATTCCAATCAGTTGATTATACTGCGTATTATAGTTGAAGTAAATTTTTACGCTCTGTCTACAGGGAATTCCAAATATTCCTTTTCGATGTTGCTAATGGCAGATTGTCCATTGGTCAATTCGTTCATCCAGGCAGAGAAATTTTCTTCTTCAGCCACAGGAACATGTATATATAAATCGACTCCTTCGGTATATTCAATCCTTTTTAAGGGATAATCGGATTGACGCACTTCGTTCTCCACTTTGCCCAGCCACGTGTAGTCGATCGTAACTTTCATTACAAAATGCAGTTTCCTGTCAACGATGCCTGATGCTGCGAGCGCTTCAGATGCGGCTTTCCCGTAAGCCCGGATCAATCCTCCGCTGCCAAGTTTGATGCCGCCAAAATATCGGGTTACAACAATTACTGTATCTTTCAACTGCTTTTTCTTCAAAACTTCCAAAATTGGGACCCCCGCTGTGCCGCTCGGTTCCCCGTCGTCATTCGCCTTTTGTATGGAATCGTGTTCACCCAGCATATAGGCAGAGCAA
>CAZGMW010000451.1:0-1870 GCA_964526895.1 uncultured Planococcus sp.
ACAGCACATCCGTGGTGGTGGATAAAGAGAAAACAGGAACAATTTTTGTGCACCGCGACGTTACACGGGAGCGCGAAGTGGATAAAATGAAATCCGAGCTGGTCAGTACTGTAAGCCATGAACTTCGCACACCGCTGTCGATGTCGTAGGTGTCTTTGAAATACTGGAGCGTCGCATTGGCCAATTTTTGCTTATCCAAGGTGAAGGACAGGATGTGGTTTAAGTCGTTGAACCGAATAAGCTGTTCTTTTGTCTTTTCGGTTTCGTCCAGCGATTCTTCCAGCTTGGTCTGGTTTTCCTGCAGCTCGCCTTCACTCAGCAGCAACGCCTGGTTTTGGGCAGTCAGTTCTTCCTGGTTTTCCTGGATTGTCTGGATCATATTATGGAAAGCCTTCGATAAAACGCCAAGTTCGTCCGAACGCTTAAGCGGCTTATAGGCGACATCTTCGCCGCTGACGAAGCCTTCAATCGATTCCCGCATGCCTTCAACCGGTTTCACGATATCATTTAACGCCCGTAAAATAATGAAGGCAACAATGAGGAACAGCAGCAGAAAGAGCAGCATCAGCACAAAGGAAAAGTTCTCGGCTTCGTTCAAAAGACTTTCATTCAATTCCTGCAAACTTCTTTCAGAGGCCCGCTCATAGGCATCTGCAAATGAGATGAATGAATTAACTTCCGAGTTGGTGCCGCTGCGTGAAATTTCCCGCACTTGCTCATAGTCGTCCGCGCGTACAGCTGCAATCGATCTCGGCAATGATTCGTTTTCATACCATTCAAGGAACTCGCTCAATTCTGCAATTGGCTCCCTTTCAGCTTCGGTCAGGGACAATGCATTTATTTGATTGATCGTCTGTTTCAAATTTTCAAGCTCGGCAAAGGCAATATCAAGATCCTGTTCATACTTAAATGAATAAAAGCCTCTGATCCGGAAAAACATCTCATTCAGCGAGTCGGAAAGTTCCTGGACCAGTTCTTGCTTTTCTTCGAGTACTGCGTATTGAGCTCTGTCTTTCTCTTGCTGACTGTTCATGAAAAAATAAATTCCTGCAACCAATAACGAACAAGTAAACAATGAGAAAATGGTCAATCTTAAATATTTATATCTAATCCCTTTTTCTGATGGCTTGCGCATGCATTTGCCTCCTGATTTCTAATTGCTGTAATCCATATTTGTAATATTTATATTGTAATGTAATTTTCAAGAATATGCTTTTTATTTTATTATGAAAGATAATCCGTTATAAATGAGCTAACATTTAAAATAGACTTAAGGGAGACAGGAAAATCTTCATTAAATACAACAAACCGAAGGGAGATGAAGAAATGGCTGATATCCGAATTTGTCCTTACGAACCAGCTTACGCCAATGAAGTGGTGAAGATGTGGCGTTTGAGCAAGGAAACGGCGATAGGGCAAAAAGAGATCCATTCTTTTGATAGCCATATCCATTTTTTGAATCATATTTTACCGCAGGATTATAAAATTTATCTGGCGCTGGAGAAAGAGCGGGTTGTCGGCATCATCGTTTTCAATACAGAGGAGTTAAACCAGCTTTATGTAGCCAATGACCAGCAAGGAAAAGGAATTGGAGAAACTTTATTGGAGTTAGCCAAAAAGCATTCGAGCGGCAGTTTATTCCTGTATACGTTTGAAATAAATCAACAGGCGCAACGGTTTTACGAGAAGCATGGATTTGTAGAAGTGGGCCGGGGATATGAAAATGAAGAGAATTTGCCTGATATCAAGTATGAGTGGCGGAAGATTTAGTGAGGGGAATAGCCGAATGATCATAGAATGTCGATAAGTGATCATAGAATCTGCTGAGTAATCATAGAATCCAAAAAGTGATCATAGACCTGAGAAAACC
>CAZGMW010000452.1:0-1868 GCA_964526895.1 uncultured Planococcus sp.
CAAGTGAATTCATTGTCTCCCCAGGAACAGGCTGAGCTTCTGTATATAGGCCATAAGAAAGAGCCGATGCGGCCGCCTTTTTATTCGACATTATTAAATGATTTTGTTTATTTATCGAGCTTGGGTGAGCAGACCAGCAAAATATATTTCCGCAATATGGAGCGTCTGAACGAACTGGTCGGAAATTATTTTATCCAATTGATTCGGCGCGAAGCCCACGGGCAGAATTTTTGGCGCCGTAAATCGAAGGATATGATTCCAGAACTGCCCCAGGATATACTAAAGTCGATGAAAGGATTTTATCGGGAAGGGATCCTCATTTCGCTTGCAGATCCTGAAAAAACCAAAGGTACTGTAGAATTGCATATTCGCCAGATAGAAGAAATCGCTTTTATGGATGATTTTTGGTCGGATATCGATGATTATACGAAGCATAAGATTGAGCAGAAAGTGATTTATGACCGCAAACTGAAACAATGGAATCAATCAAGATGACAATGAATATTTTTGGCTGTCGATAATTCTCGGCAGCTTTTTCATTTTACGTTTCCATTTTTGAATTTAAGGGCATTCATAGATAGTTGGAAATGCTCGTTTCCATTGGAGACTTCTAAGAAGAAATTGATAGTTTTGCTTTCTGGGCGGGAAAAAATTTTTCGTCGAATCCTGTTCGTGATAAACTAGAGCATATTGGAAAACGAAATGAGGTTTATTGGAATGAAAAAAAGAATCGGTTTATTATATGGTGGAAAGTCTGCAGAGCACGAAGTTTCCCTTTCAACGGCACAAGCAGTTACAAAAGCCTTGAATTTTGAAAAATATGAAGTATACCCGGTTTATATCACCCAAGACGGAGAATGGCGGAGAGGTGCGTCGCTTGAAGGTCCGGTGGGAAGCATCGAACAATTGCAGCTGGCAGAGGGCAGCACCGCGCCAAATGATATTTCAGGCTTTCTTCCGGCTGAATCGGAAAAAGACCTTGAAGTCATCGTTCCTTTGCTTCATGGACCGAATGGTGAAGATGGGACCGTCCAAGGCATGCTTGAAGTGATGAATATTCCTTACGTCGGAAATGGCGTATTGGCTTCAGCTGCAGGCATGGATAAAGTCGTGATGAAGCAATTATTCGAGATTGCTGGTTTGAAACAGACTCCTTACGTGTATTTTATAAGAAGAGAGTGGAAAAACAGGCAGGCGGCATTAGTGGAAAAAGTGCGGGCTGAATTAGCTTGGCCGGTATTTGTAAAACCGGCAAACCTGGGTTCGAGTGTCGGCATCAGTAAAGCCGAAAATGCGGAAGAATTAATTGCGGCGGTGGATGAGGCTTTGAAATTTGACCGAAAAATCGTGATTGAGCAAGGTGTCACTGCCCGTGAAATCGAGATCGGCGTACTTGGAAACGATGAGCCGGAATGTTCGGTTGCTGGAGAGATCAAGCCATTAAAAGCTTTCTATGATTATCAGGCGAAATACAAAGACGGCAATACAGCGATGATCATTCCAGCTGAACTTCCTGAAGAAGTATATGCGGAATTGGCGGATTCTGCCAAAAAAGCATTTAAAATTCTGGACTGCTCAGGACTTGTGCGAGCGGACTTTTTTGTCACTGCCAACGACGAAATTCTGATCAATGAAGTCAATACATTGCCAGGGTTTACACCTTTCAGCATGTTCCCTTTGTTATGGGAAAATACTGGGCTGGCTTATCCGGATTTGATCGAGAAACTGGTCGATCTTGCTGTCGAACGCCATCAGGAAAAACAGTTATTACAAGTAAAAATAGATTGAGTGGAGAAACCTAATGAAAAAAAAGATAGAACAACTTGCCATGCGTCTCAAGACCGGCTGTAATTTCGAATTTCGCCTGC
>CAZGMW010000453.1:0-1864 GCA_964526895.1 uncultured Planococcus sp.
GGCAGAACCCGCTTCAGAGCGGAAATTCGCGCTGTAAGAAGCAAATGCCTGCGGAAGTATGTCGCCTGCCAGGATTTCGTCACGGTAAAAGTTCGTTACCGGCACTTCAGAAGTCGGAATCAGGAAATAATCCTCTTTCTCGATCAGGAATGCGTCTTCTTCGAATTTCGGCAATTGCCCTGTACCCGTCAAACTTTCGCGGTTGACCAGATACGGCGGCAGCATTTCTTCGTAATCGTGTTCTTCCTGGTGAAGGTCCATCATGAAATTGATCAAAGCGCGTTCAAGGCGTGCCCCAAGGCCGCGATAGAACACAAAACGGCTGCCTGTCACTTTTGCGGCACGTTCAAAATCGACGATCTTCAAATCCGTTGCAATATCCCAATGCGGTTTCGCTTCGTAGCCGAATTCCGGCTTGTCGCCCCACGTACGGATTTCTTCGTTATCATCTTCAGAATCGCCAAGCGGAACGCTGTCGTGCGGAATATTCGGCACACGCATCATGATATAGTTCAAGCGCTCTTCAACTTCATGCAATTCATCGTCGATCGCCTTGATTTTGTCGCCCACTTCACGCATTTTCGCAATGGCTTCATCGGCATTTTCTTTATTGCGTTTCATGACGGCGATATTCTGGGAAGCCTCGTTACGCTCGGCTTTCAATTTCTCTGTCTGTGCAATCAACTCCCGGCGCTTGGCATCAAGCGGCTGAAAATCTTCCAAAACGGAAATATCCTCTCCCCGCTTCGCTAGCTTGCTCTTCACTTCTTCAAAATTATCCCGTACAAATCGGATGTCCAACATGATAAATTCCTCCTCTTGTTTTTGGCGCAAATGGAAAAAAGACAACAAAAATAGCCCACATCCCTGTGAAAGGGACGAGAGCTACCCGCGTTGCCACCCTGATTAACCGGCAAAAATCTCCGATTCTCTTCATCACATAACGGCATTAAAACCGGCAATGGCTTATTTCGCCATGCAACTCCGGGGTGGATTCAAACGCGTTTTTCACCGGTTCGCACCAACCACCGGCTCTCTTTGGAAAAACAGACGTTTTACTAATTCCCATCAACGTTTCTTCTTTTAAATTAATCATACTTTACTATAATCTCTTCTTTTTGGCAAGAGGCCGCTGCAGCCGTCTACTTTTGCCGAAACAATCCCTTTTCGTTATACTTAGACTGACCATTCGGTTTTATTAAAAATAACAGTAAATAAGATGCCAGTTTGGAGGAAAGATGATGGATATGCTCATGTTCCAATTAAAGAAACAAAGCGCCACCCCTATCTACAAGCAACTCTATATCGAAATAAAACAAGCCATCATCGACGGCAAAATCTCCGTCGATACAAAATTGCCAAGCAAACGGAAACTGGCTGAATTCCTGGATATCAGCCAAACGACTGTGGAACTGGCTTATGGTCAGCTTGTGGCGGAAGGTTTTATTGAATCCCGGCCTCGAAAAGGTTATTATGCCCAAGCAGTCGAGGAATTGGCTTATCTGGATTTGCCGCAGGAGGAACCGGTAATTCCCGAAAAAATCGATTATCAATTTGATTTTAATCCGGCGCAAATCGATACGGGATCCTTCCCTTTTTCCACATGGCGCAAATTAGCCAAGGAAGTTCTGGATGAATCGAACGGGGAACTCCTTTTATCCGGCCACCCCCAGGGCGATGACTTATTGCGCCAGGAAATCGCCCGCTACCTGTTCCAGTCCCGGGGAGTCGTCTGCCAGCCAAACCAGATTATCATCGGTTCCGGGACAGGGCAAGTGATGCCGCTATTGATACGAGTGCTCAATAAAAACCCGAATTTTAGGTTTGAAAAACTCGTATACGCACTCACACACACCATTCTCTG
>CAZGMW010000454.1:0-1861 GCA_964526895.1 uncultured Planococcus sp.
GATGTTGTAACTGTAAATGGAACAGTGGAAGAATGGTTCTACAAAGGCTATTCTGATATGAGAGACAACGATTTGCCACTTACACGCATCCGTTCTACTGATGTTGTGAAAGAAGGGACAGCGGAACTTCCAGAACCGCTGGTAATCGGAGAAGATGTTTTCCCTCCGACACAAAATATTGAAAATGACGGATTGACTCTATTCGAGCCCGAAGAAGACGGCATTGATTTCTGGGAATCGCTAGAATTGATGCGTGTCGGTGTGGCTGACGCACAAATCGTTGGACCACAAAAATATGGTGAAGTATTCGTGGTATCGAAAAACGCAACAAACAATGACTTCCATAAACAAGGCGGTATCTTACTCGCTGAAGACGATTACAATCCAGAGCGCATAACTGTAACCACTGGAGAAAATGTGATCGCCAAAGCAGGGGACACGTTCGCTGAAATGCCTGTAGGGGTCCTTGGTTTCGGCTTCGGCAACTACCAGATCTGGACAGCTGAAAATGAGGTTCCAGCAATCATAGACGGCGGTACAAGCCCGGAAGAAACATGGATCCAAAATGAGGAAGACGAATTGACAGTGGCAGCTTATAATGTTGAGAATTTCTCTGCAGACCCGAGCCACACTTCCGACGCAAAAGCACAACGCATTGCTGAGTCATTTGTAAACGATTTGAATTCACCTGACATTATTGTCATGGTAGAAGTACAGGACAGCGACGGCCCGATTGGTTCTGGCAACAGCGACGCAACTGCAAGTTACGAACGATTGATCGCTGATATCGAAGCGGCAGGCGGTCCGACTTATGCTTGGACAGACATTGCGCCTGAATACAACGCAGACGGCGGCCAGCCCGGCGGGAATATCCGCGTCGGCTATCTTTATAATCCGGAACGCGTAACACTTTCAGAAGGAACAAAAGGAACAGCGACGCAGGACACGGAATGGGTGGACGGTGAATTGTCATTGAATCCAGGCCGCATCCAGCCGATCCCTATGCCGAATACACGTAAACCGATTGCGGCACAATTCGAATTCCAGGGTGAACAAGTTGTTGTCATCGGCGCACACTTGAATTCAAAAGGAGGCGACCAGCCTTTATTCGGTCAAAATCAGCCGCCATTCCTTGGTTCTGAAGAAGAACGCATTGAACTGGCAAAAGCCATCAACGGTTTCATCCAGGGAGGACTTGAACAAGATCCGAACCTGAATGTCATTGTTGCAGGTGATATGAATGATTTTGAATTCACGCCAGCTCTTGAAGCTTTGAAAGGCGATATCCTGACCAATAAAGTCGAGGATGTGCCGCTTGAAGACCGGTTCTCTTATTATTACCAGGGGAATTCACAGGTTCTTGATCACTTATTGGTGACAAATAACCTGGCTGATCGCACAGAGTTGGATATGGTCCATATCAACGCAATGTTCATGGAAGAACATGGACGCGCATCCGACCACGATCCATTGCTTGCGCAGATCGACTTTTCAAAACCTGCAGTTCCGGGCGAACAGGAAGCGGATCCTGATTATTCAGGAGATGTGGCTGTTATCATGGCAGGCGAGTTTAACGAAGATGGTGAACTGACAATAGAATTTACTGAAGGCACCGTCGAAGAATTGCTGGCAAGCGGAAAAGATCTGTTGATTGATCTTCCAGCAGCGGATATCACTTTTACAGCCCAAAACCTTCAGCAGATAGCGGACGCTGCAGGACCAAGCTTTAATCTGGAACTGGCTGATGACGACGAGGAAACAGTGGACAAACGTCCAGCGTTGGCACAGCAGCTCGACATCGCAGTAACGGATCCGGAAGGAAATGAAATCGGTGTTGATTTCAACTCTGACTTCACTTTAT
>CAZGMW010000455.1:0-1859 GCA_964526895.1 uncultured Planococcus sp.
CAAAAATGACATGCAATTTTATGATTTTCTGCAGTTCATATGCATCTGTATCTGTGATTGTCCATGTTTCATCTTTATAAGTGTTAGCCAAGTAGCTTTCCAATCTTTCAATGGCAGCTGTCTGCTGACTCTCGACTATAAATGTTCGGGAGGAGGAGTAGGCGAGTGAGCTAAACCCAATCGCCCCTACCGCAATCCAGATAAATTTTCTATATCTTTTCTTGAGTAAAAAAGCGGCTCCACTCAATAAAACAATCAATGCTGACACGAGTCCGATTTCAATTACGGTAGTTGGATGCATAGTTCAGCGCTCCTCATTTCTTTCTCCAACCATGAAATTCTGCAGCCTTAAAATTATAAAGCGGCTTTAAAATTGATTGTATTTCGATTGTATCTTTCGTGTTGTCGATGATTTCCTGCATCGTTTTATAAGCAAATGGCGATTCATCGATCGTATCCTCGTTCACACTTGTCGTGTAGACATGCTGCATCGTCTTTGTAAAATCGTCCAATTGCAGAAGCTGTTTCGCTTTTGTTCTGGAAAGGATGCGTCCGGCGCCATGTGGACCAGAATGGTTCCAATCTTCATTGCCTTTCCCTTTGGCAAGCAAGGAGCCGTCCCTCATATTGATGGGAATCAAAACCATTTCATCTTTTCTTGCGGAAATGGCGCCTTTACGCAAAATCATGTGTTCCAAATCAATATAATTATGGACGGTATCAATCCGGCCAACTTCTTCGAAAGCCATTGTTTCCAGCAAGACTTGCACCATTGCCGCCCGGTTCCATTTTGCATAATCCTGCGCAATTTTCAAATCATTAAAATAATCCTGCATTAAGTCGCCCTGCAAATAAGCCAAATCATTTGGAATTACAGGTATGGCCGATTTATAAGATTTAATGGCCGCATTAATTTCCCGTTGCCGTCCAGCGTTCTTCAGCTGAACAATCAATTCGTTAAGCCCTTCTTTATCAGTACTTAAGCTTTCGATCGCTTTCTTTTGGTGATAATTCGCCACTTTGGTTCCTAAGTGACGGCTTCCGCTATGTATGACAAGGAATAGTCGGCCGTCTTCAGTTTCATTCATTTCGATAAAATGATTACCACCGCCGAGAGTCCCAAGCGAAAGAGCAGCGGTTTCTTTTGAAAAGTTTGCGAGCACATTATCGAGTTCAATATTTTTCATGAATTCATGGGCTGTCGTCCGGATCGATTGACCGGAAGGCACAGAAGCCTGGACCGCCTCATCGAGCTTCGCAAAATCGACTTTTGTCTTTTTCACTTCCACACACAGCATTCCGCAGCCGATATCCACGCCGACTAAATTTGGCACGACCCGGTCTTTCACTCTCATCGTTGTGCCAATTACAGCGCCTTTACCTGCGTGGCAATCCGGCATGATACGGACATTTGCCTCTTTTGTCAGCTCTTCATTCAAAAATTCTTCGATCTGAGAAACAGTAGCTTCGTCAATATTGTCTGTAAACACTTTCGCATCACTGTATTTTCCTTGAATAACCTTCATGTCACACCGACTTTCTTTTCGTTAATAAATTTTACTTTTATATAGAATATTTCCTTTTTTTAGAAATGTATATAAAAACTTTTATATTTAAATCAACAGAAAAAACCATCACAGTAAAGAGAATCTCTCTTTTCCGTGATGGCTTTCAAAATTTTAATTAATTAAGAAACGATTCTTCGAAGAACTCCAACAGATATTCCAGCGTAATCGGGTCACTGTACGTGGAAGCTTTCGTATTGATTTCGAACACTTGATCATTTTTGACTGCGGGGATGTTTTGCCATACGTCTGTCTCAGTAAATGAGTTATCGACGTCCGGATTCTTACTGAAGA
>CAZGMW010000456.1:0-1855 GCA_964526895.1 uncultured Planococcus sp.
CACGATCATTTCTTTTCGAAACAAAGGCTGAACTTAATGCTTGCTGTCCCGGTTTTTGTTGCAGCTGCTATTTTTCCCTATAAACACTTAAAGAGTAAGGCGATGATGAAACTCATTTTAGCTGTTGTTTTTACCGGGTTGGTTTTAGTTCATTTTATCGGATATGCAGCTGGTGGCGCACAAAGCTGGATCAATTTAGGATTTGCGAGCATACAGCCTTCGGAAGTGGCCAAAGTAGGTATAATTCTATATCTGGCTGGTGCATTCACCAATAAATACTATAATGGCACCCTCAACAAATTGAACGATTCAGTCATTTTTCCGGTAGCAATTCTGACTTTCGTTCTGGGATTGGTATTTCTTGAACCGGACCTTGGTTCCATGGCAATTATTGGTGCAGTGGGGCTGTGTGTAATCGCGGCAAGCGGTATTCACATCAAGTCGTTTATGAAGCTGTCAGGTATCATAATCGCAGCGACAACCTTGGCTGTTTCCATAGTGCTTCTGATTGCGCAGGATTCCATTTTTACCGAAAAACGCTTAGGCAGGCTGGATGCTTTTTTTAACCCGTTTACTGACGAATTGGGTTTTGGCATGCAGATCGTCAATGGCTACCTGGCAATCGGTTCAGGGGGACTGAGTGGGCGCGGGCTCGGACAGTCGATTCAAAAGCTGGGATATCTTCCGGAGCCTCATACCGATTTCATCATGTCGGTCATTGCTGAGGAACTGGGTGTTCTCGGCGTCCTGTTTGTAATCGGGGGGTTAGGGTTTATCGTTCTTCGTGGTTTATCCATAGCCATGACGACGAAGGACCCGCTTGCACGTATGCTAGCAGCCGGTATCGCAAGCATGATCGGTATTCAATCTTTCGTTAATCTTGGGGGTCTTACCGGCCTGATTCCGTTGACAGGCGTGACGCTTCCGTTTATAAGCTATGGCGGAACTTCTATTATTTTGTTATCGTTAGCTATGGGAGTCTTGATGAATGTCTCGATGTTCCACAAATATGAAAAAACAAAAAAATAAAGGGTGTGCTGCATTGTGAAAAAGATCAATAAGATTTTGGTGGCAAACCGCGGAGAAATCGCTATCAGGGTTTTCCGCGCCTGTACAGAACTGAAAATTCCAACAGTTGCAATTTATTCACAAGAAGACAGTGGTTCATATCATCGTTATAAAGCAGACGAATCATATTTGGTAGGAAAAGGTAAAAAGCCGATTGATGCATATTTGGATATTGAAGACATTATTCGTATCGCAAAAGACACGAATACAGACGCAATTCATCCAGGATACGGCTTTTTATCCGAGAATGTTCATTTTGCACGCAGATGTGAGGAAGAAGGCATCCTGTTTATCGGACCGACTTCCGCTCATTTGGACATGTTCGGTGATAAAGTAAAAGCGCGTTCACAGGCGATTGCTGCCGGGATACCAGTCATACCGGGAACTGATGGTCCGGTGGAATCACTGGAAGAAGTTGAAGAGTTCAGCAAGACGGCCGGTTTTCCATTGATGATCAAAGCATCACTCGGAGGCGGCGGACGCGGTATGCGGATTGTCCGTAAAGAGGAAGAACTGGCTTCAGCTTATGAAAGAGCAAAGTCTGAGGCAAAAGCGGCTTTCGGCTCTGATGAAATGTATGTCGAAAAATTTGTCGAAAAACCAAAACATATCGAAGTGCAGATTCTGGGCGACCAATACGGAAATATTGTCCATCTTTACGAACGCGATTGCTCGATTCAGCGACGTCATCAAAAAGTCGTAGAAATAGCTCCTTCAAATTCAATCAGCAATAAACTGCGCAACGAAATCTGCGATGCTGCAGTCAAACTAATGAAAAATATCGATT
>CAZGMW010000457.1:0-1852 GCA_964526895.1 uncultured Planococcus sp.
CTGGCAACGCCGAAAAGGATCACTGGATTCTTTTGGGCGTTTTTAGTGAGTCTATTGAAAAATTGAAAGGAGTGAACAACGTGGATCGGTTACAGGAAACAGCAAATGCAATTTCATCCCTGCTTGATGCGGAAGTAGAAGTAGTAGGAGAGACTTGCTTTGTCAAAAAGAAAAGAATATTGAATATCCATACCGGTCAAAATACTTTTTCTTGCATGTTGGAACTGGATATTTCGTTCAAAAATTTGAAACCCAATGGCCATGCTTTGAATATAGCGGAAATTCTTTTATTGCCGGAAGAACTGACGCCATTCACAATTGCATGGTCCACTTTCCATATACCGTTGCCGGTCAATTTCAGGCAGCATTGTGAAACAAATCCGAATATCGTGTGCCTGCGCATTGAATCGACGGAATGCCCGGAAGACTTTGCCGCACGATTATCAGCTTCTTTAAAAGCACTGGAACCCCTTGAATCGATAAGCTGACTAGAAAATGATATAGAAAAGCCGAATCCTTTTAGCGGGATCCGGCTTTCTCATCGTTCATCATTTGCCGCCGTATAATTGTTGAAGCTCCTCTTCTTTCATCGTGAAACGATGTTCTTCGGCTGGGAAAGCACCTGATTTCACTTCATTAACGTAAGCGCTGAGACCATTTTTCATAACTTCTCCCGCTTCAGCGTAGGACCGGACAAACTTCGGCAGATGGTGCGAACCGTATTTCACCGTGTCATGGTAAACAAGCACCTGGCCATCCGTTTCACTGCCTGCTCCAATGCCGATGACCGGTATCGATACGGCTTCCGTCACCTCTTTGGCCAATTGATACGGAATGCATTCCAGCACCAGCATAAACGCGCCGGCCGCTTCACAAGCCTTGGCGTCCTCGATCAGCTTTTTGGCAGCGCCAGCCGTCTTGCCCTGTACTTTAAAGCCCCCGAGCACTCCAGCAGTCTGTGGCAATAAACCTAAATGTGCCACAACAGGAATGCCGGTGCGTGTCAGCAGTTTAATGACATCCACCACTTCGTCAGCACCTTCCAGTTTTAGCGCTTCTGCTCCGGTTTCCTGAAAAATGCGGACAGCTGTCTGTAATGTGCGGTCGATGTCACCATGGAATGAAGCAAACGGCATATCCACCACCAAAAATGTATCCTTCGCTCCACGCCGCGCAGCTTTACCGTGATGAATCATGTCTTCAACGGTGACTTTCACCGTAGAATCATAGCCAAGAACGACCATGCCAAGCGAATCTCCCACTAGAATAATATCCATGCCGGATTCTTCCGCGATTTTTGCCGATGGGTAATCATAAGCCGTCAGCATGGCGATCTTCTCGCCTTCTTTTTTCATCTTCATAAATGTAGCGGTATTCTTCATCATCTTCTCTCTCCTTTTCAGGGAGAAAACCGGATATAAAAAGCCTTCTGGTCCGCAATCGGACAGAAGGACAGGATTTTCATCAGCTGGTTTCCTCCGTCCCTGTCATTCATTGATCAAGGCAGAATGTGTGTAGGCTAGTATGCTATTGAGTGCCGGTGCAGTTCCAAACGGATACCGCCCTTAGCCCCACTATAGCAGATGCATTAATAGTCTGACAATATTTACCGCTTGTTTTTAGGGGTTGTGAGTCGAACAATTCGACTGCAGGTTATTTTTGTATTTAAAGAGAGATTATTTAAAGTCTTATATAGTCCTGTATAGTAATTAAATGTTTGATTTATAAAATGGACATGCAGAATATTTCCCGGGAAATACTTTGAATTGATGCTGGGTTTATTCAAAAACAAGAAATAAAGGGGTAATTTTATGTTTGCAGTGAATGTGGAAGGCGCCATTCACCGGAATGG
>CAZGMW010000458.1:0-1848 GCA_964526895.1 uncultured Planococcus sp.
GGTTTTCCAGTTCAAATGAAAATGGCTACTTAAAACAGATCCAATTTTTCAATCCGACGAATGGCTTCAGCAATGCGTTCTTCATCAACCAGCAAGCCGACACGGACAAAGCCTTCTCCGCTTTTGCCGAAGCCGCTTCCCGCCGCAACGGAAATGTCAGCATGTTTCAGAAGATGATTGACGAATTCCATGCTTGTAAATCCTTCCGGCACAGGCAGCCAGGCAAAGAAAGAGCCTTTAGGTGCTTCAATCTTCCAGCCGATCCGTGCGCATTCATCAATGAGGACCTGCCGGCGTTTTTCATAGGTTTCGACAAGTTCAGTGACGCATGTCTGGTCACCGGTCAAAGCTTCAGCCGCTGCCAGCTGCAGAGCAGGTGAAAGTCCGGCAAACATGTGGTCCTGGATCAAGTTCAGCGCTTCGATCATTTTTGGGTTCCCCACTGCAAAACCGACTCTCCAGCCAGCCATATTATAGGTTTTCGATAACGTATACATTTCGATGCCGACCTCTTTCGCGCCTGGCGACTGCAGGAAACTTGGCGGCTTCACGCCTTCATAACCGATTGCGCCGTAAGCGAAATCATGGACGACGGCGATGTCGTTGTCTTTTGCGAACCGGATGGTATCATCGAAAAATTCTTTGGTGGCAATGGCACCTGTCGGGTTATTGGGGTAGTTCAAATACATCATCGAAGCCCGGGCCAGCACGGTATCATCCAATTCACTGTAATCGGGTAGATAGTTGTTTTCGGGTTTTAAGGTCATCAGGTCCATGTCGATTCCTGCAAGCGGTGCGCCGGACATATAGTCCGGATATCCCGGATCCGGCAGCAGCAGTGATTCACCGGGATCCAAAAAGGCAAGCGGCAGTTCCACCAATCCGATTTTGGTGCCGGCAAGGAGCGCGACTTCATTGTCCGGATCGATCTCCACACCATATTCCCGCTGATAGAAATCGGCAGCAGCCTGGCGCATTTCTTTAATTCCGCGGAATAGGGAATATTTATGATTTTGAGGATCAGCAACGGCCTTCTGCATGGCTTTGACAATATGTGCAGGCGTCGGCTGATCGGGGTTGCCCTGTCCCAGGTTGATGACATCGCGGCCTTCAGCCAACGCTTTTGCTGTCTGGGCTGCAAGTGATGAAAAGAATTGCTCGGGCAGTTGCTGCAAACGTTTTGAAAATTCCATTGGGCATTCCCTCGTTTTCTGAAATATTGCGAATCTTAACCAAATCTTATACAGTTTATTCGTATATGTCTATACCGTGAAATGCTGATTTATTTGCAGAGCTTCGCAATAAATGCCAAAATTAAATCAAGATGAAGAAACTGGAGGAGATCAAATGGCTGTTCACAGTTTTCATGTAAAAGCTGATTGGCCGGGACTGCGCAATGACGTTGGCACCATTGAAACGGGGAATCTGAAGACGGAGATATCCATTCCGCCTGAAATGGATGGTCCGGGAACCGGGACAAATCCTGACGAAATGCTGCTGGCGGCAGCAGCGACATGTTATATCATTACGCTGGCAGCAATGCTGGAGCGAAGCAAAATCGAAAAAGAAGCGCTGACGATGGAATCAGAAGGGCTTGTAGATGTAACGAACGGAGTCATCACTTATAAGAAAATTATTCACCGGCCGAAACTGGTATTAAAAAAAGAAGCATCAGAAAAAGATTTCTCGATAGCCGGGAAGCTGGCCGAAAAAGCGGAAAGTTCCTGCATGATCACACGCGCCATAAAAGGCAATGTCGAAGTTGAATTAGAGGCGGATATTTCCGCAGCGGAATAAAAAGAAGAGCCATCAGCGACTTTTGCAGCTGATGGTTCTTCTTTTTTTCGG
>CAZGMW010000459.1:0-1847 GCA_964526895.1 uncultured Planococcus sp.
TTCTTCAGTCAAGGATGAAAAATACAATTCCATTTCTGCATGAAGCAACATGAATGCCTGTTTCGCTTCAGCTGCCGTTTCTACTTGAAATTGCTCTGCGGCAGGTTTTTTGACTCCCGTCATCCGCAGAAGCCAAAGTTTTTCTACAGTGACGATATGGCTGATGGTTTCTTTGATGGAAGAAAAAGAACTGCTCCCAGCTCTAGTATAAATTTCACCACTAAGCTCCTCTATGTGCGACAGAATCTCCTGGCTGGCCCATTTATGGTAGCTGAACAGTTTATCTCTTAACATAAGACACCTCTTTTCCAGCGGAATATCAGTCCCAAAGCCATCTTTTCATTTCTTTCCACCATATTTTATAGGCGGCCTTACCCTTTCAAAAATCTTTTTCCAGGATGGCATAATGGTAGTGATCTTCCCACACACCATTGATATGAAGAAATTCCTTCAATAACCCTTCATTCATAAATCCCGCTTTTTCCAATACCCTTACAGAACCGCTATTTCTTGGAGAGACATAAGCCTCGATTCTGTGAAGTTGAATCTTCTCAAACCCAAAAGCTACGATCAAATCAACCGATTCTGTGGCGATGCCCCGCCCTGTATACAATTTGTCGATAGAATAACCGACCAATGCACTGAGAAAAGGCAGACGTTTGATGCTGTACATCGATATATGGCCTATCAGTTTATCAGAATGAGGTTCAAATATGCCAAAGCTGTATTCCCTATTTTCGCGCGTCTGGTAAATGGATTCACGAATCTTCTCCCGTTGAATGGCAGGCGTAAAATAATTGTCGCGATGCGCAGGTTCATAAATTGCCCAGTATTCCCGGTTACGCAAAAGCAATTGCACCATTTCTTCTGCATCATCAACTGTCAAAATACGAAGATAACATAACTTGCCCGTCAATAGAAAGTTCATATCATTCAGCAGAGGACGTCAGCGAAATAAACTCTTCGGCATCTTTCACACAAAGCGCAATCCCTTTTTCCCAGAATGCTTCTTGTGTAATATCTTCCCCGAGATGTTTCATCGCCAAGTCTTCAGCAGTCATAATCGCTGTGTCACGCAAGAGCGCCATGTATTTTTCCTCAAAGCCGGCGCCTTCTTCCAGGGCTTTGGCATAAACACTCAATGAGAACAGATAGCCGAATGTATAAGGGAAATTATAGAACGGAACGTAAGTGATATAGAAATGGAGCTTCGATGCCCAGAAATGCGGATGCGTAGAATTGAGTCCGCCGCCAAACCCTTCATTCTGTGCTTCTTCCATCAACTCATTCAGGCGGTTAGCCGGAACGACACCTTTTTTCCGTTCTTCATAAAAACGTGTTTCAAAGAGGAATCGTGAATGAATGTTCATAAAGAAAGCCACACTGCGCTGAACTTTATCTTCAAGAAGAGCAATTTTCTCATCTGTGGAAGCCGCATTTTTCACTGCTGCATCGGCAACAATCATTTCTGCGAATGTAGAAGCTGTCTCTGCAACATTCATCGCATATGAACGGTTCATCTGATGTACCGGGCGCAGCGCGTATGAATGGAAAGCGTGCCCAAGTTCATGTGCCAAAGTGGCGACATTGGACATCGATCCGCTGTAGGTCATGAAAATACGAGACTCTTCAGTCAACGGCAGACCTGTGCAAAATCCTCCAGGACGCTTGTTTGGGCGGTCTTCGGCTTCTATCCATCCTTTTTCAAAGGCATGCCGGGAGAACTTCTCAAGCTCAGGGCCGAATTTCTGAAAATGCTCCAGAATGAATTCTGCACCTTCCTGATACGAGAATGTTTGGGTACTTTCTGTGACAGGCGCATCTACGTCATACCAGTCGAGCCCATC
>CAZGMW010000460.1:0-1837 GCA_964526895.1 uncultured Planococcus sp.
TCGCATTGAAAATTTTTTTGGTGATTCTATTTTTATTGCTATTGGCAGAGCCTGGAAAAGAAATAGCACAGCCTGAAACTACAAATGGAACTGTTGTTTTGACTGATTCAATGAATAAATTAGATGTACACCAATCCATTTTGACGCTGAAGGATCCGACAAATTCATACTCCATCGAGGAAATAGCAGAACCTCCTCTCGAGTGGAGCTTCATGCCGAACGAAGAAGGGATATTCAATAAGGGGTTTACAGAAGCTTCCTATTGGATTCAGTTGAAAATTGTGAACAACTCAGGAGGGAGAGAATGGCTTCTTGAAGTGCCGGTGTCCACATTAGAACATGCTGTTCTCCATACGCCGTCAGCTGATGGCACTTTCTCTGTGCAGCAGTCAGGACGAAAAATTCCGGTTGCTGAAAGAGAGCATTTTCACCGGAATCTGATTTTTAATCTGGAATTTGCCGGTCAGGATACCGCGGTTTTCTATATGAATATTGAATCTGACGCTCCTTTGCAACTTCCCTTAACAATTTGGGAGAAGGAAGCTTTTCAAGCTCATACAAGAACAGTGACCGCATTGGTGGGCTTGCTTATGGGTGTGGCAATCGTTTTGTCGATGTATTACATCAGCAGGTTTATCCGGCATAGGCAACGGGTCTATCTTTATTTTCTCGTATTCGCTTTTTCAGTGTCTTTCGGGCTTTCTGCAATGGCAGGTTTGACTCTTGGTTACGTGTGGCCGGAATATCCCTGGTTAGACGGATCGATTATTTATGCGAGTATGGGTATCACCAGTATCTTCGCTTTACTGTATACGGAGAGTTTTCTGGATACAAGACGCCATTTTCCCGCTACAAGGAGTCTCATCAAAATGATGGTATGGATAAATGGAGCATTCATCATTTCATTATTCGTCCTTGAAGACATTACAAAGCTTCTGATTCCCCTGTCATTGCTCCTAAGCGGTATATTGATGCTTGCAGTTTCGGCAGCAAGCTGGAATAAGGGGATAAAATACGCGCGCTATTATACAGCTGCATCGATTTTGTTTTTGATAGGCACAGGCACTGCTATTCTTTTGATGTTCGGAGTTGCCCCTTTGAGTGCTGAAGCGAAAAACGCGGTCTACTTTTCTACAGGATTCTCATTATTTTTGTCGGCCTTTTCATTATCGGATAAGGAAGCTTCCAAAGTTAAAGACAAAATGAGCCGTGAAAAGAAAGCAATTGAACGCCAACGTTTAGCCATGGAGTCGCTTAGACATGCAAATGAACGAAAAGATGAATTGCTGGCAATCACTTCGCATGGATTGCGCACGCCGTTATACGGCATGATTGGCATTGCTGAAACTTTGCAGGAATCGAACGCAGGAAGAAATTCCCCAGCTGTGAACCATCAATTGGGCGCCATTGTTTCAAATGGAAAAAAACTTGCACATATGATCAATGACATACTGGATTTTTCGAAATTGAAGAAAAACTCTTTAGATATACATGTTGAACCCGTGAAAGTTCATCGATTGACAGAGGATGTTCTCGAAATTTGCCGCCCCTTAGTAAGGAACGACTCGGTACGGCTTTATGCCACGGTGCCGCATAATCTTCCGGAAGCGATCGCGGATCCTGACCGATTTCAGCAAATCTTGTATAATCTGGTTGAAAATGCCATCAATTGGACTGATTCAGGTGAGATCGTCATTTCAGCAAAAAAATCCGGAAAACAGATACTGGTGTCTGTCCGCGATACCGGAAAAGGGATTGAACAAGATAAATTATCTACTTTATTTGAGGCATTCCGCAAAACGGATAAAGATACAAAAAGGAATTTATCATCTACAGG
>CAZGMW010000461.1:0-1836 GCA_964526895.1 uncultured Planococcus sp.
AATCCTCTTACTGTATGGATATAGATTGGTTTGGCGGGATCTTTCTCCAATTTTCTTCTCAGATTGCTGATGTGGACTTTGACGGTTTGGATATCACCTTCTGAATAATAGCCCCATACACGATCGTATAATTGTTCGGCAGTCCACACCCGGTTGGGAGTCTGCGCCAACAGCAGCAACAGCTGAAATTCTTTATGATACAATTTTACCGGCTCACCGGCTATGAACAGTTCCCGTGCATCAAGGTGAATCTGCAGATCATTGTATTCCAATACAGCCAATTTATCCTCTTCACCGTTAGACCAGCCGTTGCGCCGCAGAATTGCTTTGATGCGGGCTTCAAGTTCATTAAAGTCAAAAGGTTTTGTAATGTAGTCATCTCCTCCTGCATCAAGCCCCTGAATTTTGTGGCTCAAATCTTTCAGGTAACTGATAAAAAGAATAGGCACTTTTGTCTGCAGGCGAATCTGTTCGCACGTTTTGAGCCCATTCATACCAGGCATTTCTATATCCAACAGGATTAAATCCACTTCTTCTTTTGCCAATTGGTCCATCGCTTCATATCCATCTTCAGCTTCTACGACCCGGTAACCTTTTTTCATCAGAAATAACCTGATCAATTCACGGATGCCTTCTTCATCTTCAACAATCAATACAGTGGCTTCGCTCATCTAATCCCTCCCGTAACTGTTTTATATCGTCAAAGGCAGTGCTATATAGAATGTACTTCCTTTACCCATTTCACTTTCCGCCCAGATTTCACCTTTATGGGACAGAATGATTTCTTTCGCGATGGCAAGGCCAAGACCACTGCCCTGCTGTTTATTCGGAACATCCATTTTAAAGAACCGATCAAACACATGTGGAAGAATTTCCTGCGGAATGCCATTTCCGGTATCAGAGACTTTTATGATTACTTCACCGTCAAATTCCATGGAATCCAAGACGCCGCCTTCTTTGCCGGAAGAGATGATTTCGGTGCTGATGGAAATTTTTCCGTCTATCGACGAAGTATGCTTTACGGCATTCCAAAGAATATTTGAAAATACCTGATCCACCCTATTGATATCTATGGATAACACAAAATCTTCCAGCTCTTCTTCCGGTCCGGTTTCCATATATTCAAAAATCCGTCCGCTTTGTGTGACGTCCGCTTCCATTCCCTGAATCAACCTGTCGAGCCAATCTCCAAGACGGACGCTATCAAAGCGCAGCGTCATATTACCGGATTTATATTTGGCCAATTCTACAAGATCTTCTGTCAGACGCTCCAGCATTAATAATTTATTGTGAATCATATCCAGATATTTAGGATTTTTTTCATCGATGATACTCTCTTTTACTGCCTGAATATAACTGTGGATAAGGGTGATTGGCGTTCCCAATTCATGAGAAATCGTCGATAGCATTTCATTGCGTGATTTTTCGATTTCCTGTATCTCGTCATTGACGGTGACAAGATTCATGTTTGTAATTTCAAGGGCCATCGTCCGCTCTTTGACATTGCGCTCTAGGAAATAATTCATACTTGTAATTTCCTGGGTCAATGTACGGAGATTCGATAAAGTGTCCACCCGGAGAAGAAACTCTTCCTTATCACAGGGCTTCAGCAGATAATCGTTGGCACCGGCTGTAAAAGCTTCTGTTTTTTCCAGGAGGCCAGCGCGGTCCGACAACATTAAAATCGGCAATTCCGTCAAGGTGTATTCTTTGCGAATGTGTCTGCAAAGTTCATCTCCGCTCATTCCATCAAGCTCCCAGTCCAGAACGACCAAATCGATCGGCTGGTTTTCCAATAACCTTATTGCTTCCATTCCGCCGCTTGCCCCGAATACA
>CAZGMW010000462.1:0-1832 GCA_964526895.1 uncultured Planococcus sp.
CTTAGTCCTAAGCGCCGAAGCGATATATGGTGTTTCATTTTATCAACTTATATAATTATTGAAGATTTGTTTTAATCATATCATATGCGTAGCGCGCCATTTCATTTTCTTCGTCGAGTGTAAATGCCTGCTCGAGATGATGCATGGCATCTTCTGTGCGATTTGTTGAAACGGCATATAAAACACCGAGATTATAATGGGCATCCGAATGGTCCGGCGAAAGTTCCAGAACTTTTATGAATTGCGGTTCCGCCAGCTCAAATAATTCCATAGATGCAAGCGTCACGCCGTAACTCATCCGTGCAGCCACATCGCTTTCATCCAGTTCCACTGCACGCTGCAAATAAGGCAGCGCCAATTTCGTCTGGCCCAGCCGCTCCAGGCATTTGCCGATCATGAAGTGCGCATCCGCACCTTCCAATTGATACTGCACCGCTTTTTCATAAAGCTTTAACGCTTCATCATAGCGTTCAGCATTAAAATACAGATTGGCCAACCCGTAATAAGCGGTTGCAGAAGTTTCATCAAGCGTGAGGGCTTTCTGGAAAAACCGTTCGGCACGCTCTGTCTCTTCCATTGAAGTCAATACATGCCCGAAGTTAATATATCCCAGCGGATTTTCCGGTTCTTCTTCAATGGCTTTTGTGAATGCCTGCACCGCTTCTTCAGTTTTGCCATCCTGAATGGCTTGTATGCCGATTTCATTGTAATTCATACATTTCTCTCCCATTAACCTACATATTCAAGGCGTGCGCCTTTTTTAAACACTTTATCAATCGTTCCGCCACCAAGGCACACATCGCCGTCATAGAAAACGACTGCCTGACCCGGAGTGATCGCGCGAACCGGCTCATCGAAAGTCACAATCGCTTCGCCGTCTTTCAGTTCAACCGTTACGCCTGTGTCTTCCTGGCGGTAACGAAACTTAGCCGTACAATGGAATTTCTCTGCAGGCATCGTATCAGAAGTAAAGCTTAAGTTAACTGCGCTTAAGCTTTCGGAATATAAAGCGTCGTGGTGGAAATTTTGACCGACGTAAAGAATGTTGCGGTCGAGATCCTTGCCGATGACAAACCACGGATCGCCTGCTCCACCGATGCCAAGACCCTGGCGCTGCCCGATTGTGTAATACATCAAACCGTCGTGAGCACCCATTTTGACGCCTTCGAGAGTTTCCATTGAACCTGGCTGCGCCGGTAAATATTGTCCAAGAAACTCTTTGAAGTTACGTTCGCCAATAAAGCAGATGCCCGTTGAATCTTTTTTCGTGGCAGTTGCAAGACCAGCTTCCAATGCGATTTCACGCACTCGTTTCTTTTCCATATGGCCGATCGGAAACATCACTTTGGATAATTGCTCCTGGTCCAATTGGTTGAGGAAATAAGTCTGGTCTTTATTGTTATCCTTGCCTCGCAGCATTTTTGTTTCGCCGTTTGCAGCGTGTTCCACCTGCGCGTAATGGCCGGTCGCCAAATAATCGGCACCGAGGCTCAGTGCATGCTCCAAAAATGCCTTGAATTTAATTTCTTTATTGCACATCACATCCGGATTCGGTGTTCTGCCGGCTTTGTATTCATCCAGGAAATAAGTGAAAACCTTATCCCAATATTGCTTTTCAAAATTGACGGCATAATACGGAATGCCGATCTGGTTGCACACGCGAATAACGTCTTCGTAATCTTCTGTTGCTGTACAGACGCCGTTTTCATCCGTGTCGTCCCAGTTTTTCATGAAGATGCCGATAACATCGTAGCCTTGTTCCTTCAATAAATAAGCGGCAACCGAAGAGTCCACCCCTCCGGACATGCCGACAACAACCCGCGTATCTTGCG
>CAZGMW010000463.1:0-1830 GCA_964526895.1 uncultured Planococcus sp.
CGATTCATTGTCGCTGTAAAGAACAAGGGCAATCAGCAGCGTGGTAAAAGACCGCATAAAAACACTGTCACCGTCTGTCTTCCCAATGCCTTTGAACAGCATGCAGTCGTGCAAGCTTTTATCGAGCAGTTCTTTCTGCAGCTCTTCACTCCACTTCTTTTCATTCACCAATTTACAGAATGTCCCGTAAATATAAGTGTCACGGAGAGTGCCATCTATTGACCCGATATGTTCAAGCATTGAGCTGATGAGCAAACCGCCGTCCTCTTTTCCCCAGTCTTTTTCTCCAGCCTGAATTTGTCTCAGACTTTCTTTTAATTCCATTTCCTTCATTGGAGCGTTCTGATTGATTTTGTTCATTATTAGCCTCTTTTCTTAATAGCATTAAACACCTAAAATTCTTACGAGCAACCGGTTCATCTCCTCGGCACTTTGCCGAAAATCCTGGCGATGCCATTCGATGGCGAGTCCCAGAATAGCATTGGCCTGATAGGCGCTGAGCATCGAGATGTCGATATCGATACCGGCATAATGTTCATCCACATCGTTTTTGATCAAGCCCTGTACATGGTCGAACAGCAAGTAATAATACGATAGCGGCACGGTTTTCGAGAAAACGATGCGGTAGAAGGTCTGATATTTTTCGATGTGATGAAAAATGCGGATGGTGGATGGATTTACGTTTTTGGACAGCAGGTTTTGCACGTGTTTATACGGCTCCTGATAGGAATCCGCCAAGTCTTTCATGATAGTCTTATAGTATTCCTCGAACAAATTTTCAACCTGGCCGTAATGCGAATAGAACGTCCCCCGATTAACCTTTGCCAGCTGGCACAATTCCGTTACGGAAATCGAACTCAAACTCTTCTGTTCCAATAAATGCATCAGCGCTTCCCGCAAAGCTTCTTTCGTCTTAAAAACACGCAAGTCTGTCTTCAACTTTTTCACCTCTTAACGGACAAAATCCGCTTTATTGTACGTTAATGAACAATTTCGCATCTTTTGTTTATTGAATGTTCTTACTTTTCAGGATTATACTTTTATTGTACACTTGTTCATTAAAAATGAGGAGGTTTTATTGATGAGATTAGAAGGTAAAGTTGCGGTAGTTACTGGGGCTGCATCCGGAATGGGCAAGGCGATTGCGGAATTGTATGCGGCTGAAGGTGCGAAAGTGGTCGTTGCGGATATGAATTTCGACGGCGCTGAAGCAGTGGTACAGGGTATTTCATCGAATGGCGGAACTGCCAAAGCAGTGAAAGTGAACGTTACAAGCCAGGAAGACATCGACAACATGATTGATACAGCAGTAAACGAATTTGGAACTTTGGATATCCTGGTCAATAATGCCGGTATCATGGATAATTTTGAGCCCGCTGGTGAAATAACGGACGAAAAATGGGACCTGATTTTTGATGTAAATACAAAAGGCGTCATGCGCGCCACGCGTAAGGCGATTCCGATCTTCCTCGAAAAAGGCAAAGGCGTCATCGTCAACACCGCTTCAACAGGCGGATTGAACGGTGCTCATGCCGGTGCTGCATACGGCGCTTCGAAACACGCCGTTGTCGGATTCACGAAAAACACCGGTTACATGTACGCCAACTCAGGCATTCGCTGCAACGCGATCGCACCAGGCGGCGTTGAAACCAACATCGCTTCAACAATGACGAACGTCAGCCAATTCGGCGCTGGCCGTCTGCAAGCCGTGCAAGGTGTTATTCCGCGTATCGGCAAGCCCGAAGAAATCGCTCAAGTAGCCTTATTCCTGGCGTCAGATGAAGCAAGTTTTGTAAATGGTACTGTGATTACGGCGGATGCAGGCTGGAC
>CAZGMW010000464.1:0-1828 GCA_964526895.1 uncultured Planococcus sp.
TAGACTGTTTCTTATATATATTATAGATAATTTTTCCAGGCCGAGCACTCAATTTACACTCATACCCATAAAAAAAACAGCCAGAAACGCAATATGCGCTCCTAGCCGTCTCCAGTATTAATTAATATTGCAATAAAGTACGTACTTCATAGCCTTCAAGTTTGTCGCGGCCGTCCAAGTAAGTCAATTCGATCAGGAATGCACAGCCAGCGACGATTCCACCAAGCTGTTCGACAAGATTGATCGTCGCTTCGATCGTTCCGCCTGTCGCCAAAAGGTCGTCAGTGATGAGGACGCGCTGCCCTGGTTTAATGGCATCGTTGTGCATCGTCAAAACGTCTTTACCATACTCAAGGCCATATTCCGCTCGAATTACTTCACGCGGCAATTTGCCTTCTTTGCGGACAGGGGCAAAGCCTAGTCCGAGTGCATAAGCCACCGGACAGCCAATGATGAAACCGCGAGCTTCCGGCCCGACGATGATATCCGCATCCACTTGCTTTGCATATTCGACGATTTGGTCAGTAGCGTATTTATAGGCAGCACCATTATCCATCAAAGAAGTAATATCTTTGAAACGAATTCCCGGTTTCGGCCAGTCTTCAACAATTGTAATATACTGTTTTAAATCCATACCTGTTCCTCCTTGGCAGACACTTTCGCGTCGAACCACTCTTTTAAGTCTCGATAAGATGCATACAGAAGTTTTTGCTCCAAGGCAATTTGCTGTTCGCGCTTTTTGTAACTTGGTGCTTCAGCCAAATCACGTTTGCCTGGGGATTCTGCGATCTCAGTAAGTCCATTGTTAAGTGTAACAAAACCGAGTTCAAAAAACACCTGCAACATGAAAAATAATGAATCCCGGGTCCAGCCTTTATGTTTTGCAAGTTCATCGCTATGTTTCTTGAAATCGAAAGTTCCCCGTTTCTTAATGAAGGCGAAGAGCCATTTGAATTGTTCGCGCGTCGGAATCTGTTCGAAATACTGCGATTCCTTCGCATAGAAATGGGCATAGATCCGCTTTGGATTCAATTGTTTCAATACTTCCTCCAATTGCTGTTCCGACTCAGGCAAGTCGAGCAAAACGAGATGATGTTTTTCACTTGTCAATTTTTCAATCGATTCTGTCGTTTGAATCGGATGCTGGATCAAAGTTTTGAAAACCGCCACAGTTTCGGCATTGAATGCCAGATAGACCTGGTCCCGTTCCGGAATCAGCTTCGACCAGCGGGCCACCTGGCGGATGCCGCGTATATCAAAAAGCTGCCATTGATCAGTACGGATGTCCTCTATCATCATCTGTGCTTTCTTGCGGCCGTTCCATTCATTGATCTGAAGATCGCCGATGACATCTATCAGCACATCTGGTGTTAATTGGTCGCCGATTTCACCAATCCCGAAGCCGACTGCATCAAGTGACGAGCCACCAGATGCAAGTTCGATTTTCAAATGGTTTTGAGCCGCTCCAATTTTGCGGATGGATGCCACTTTTACGCCTTTGATATAAAACTTCGGTTTAGCAAAGCCCATCCCAAAAGGTGCCAGATAACGCATCGATTCGATGGTATCGGTATCAATCTCTTCCAATTCAACCGGAATATCGATATCGACAACCGGCACAAGGTCTTCTGCTGTTAAACTTGTTTCTGCCTGCTTGTTCAAACGCATGCGAAGTTCTGCAACATTGGCAGCTTCAAGCGTCATACCGGCAGCCATCGGGTGTCCCCCGAATGCCGGCAGGATATCACGGTTCTCAGCGAGTTCATTATACAAATGGAACCCATCTATGCTTCGCGCTGACCCTTTTGCTTTGCCTGTTTTCGGATCC
>CAZGMW010000465.1:0-1825 GCA_964526895.1 uncultured Planococcus sp.
AAAGCCTGCGCTCAATAAATAAATATCCGATTGATAACCATTCTGCTCTACATGTTTCGTACGATGTCGCCAGAATACACTGATTGAAATTGAAGACTCCACCGGGCGAAGTTCGATCAATTTGCGTGTCGTCACTTTTAAATAAGGCGCATCCGCCAATGCACCAGCCAGCATTTCCATCCGATGGAGCATTTTCGTATCGATCGTTTCATTATTAAATTGAATAAAGCGATTGACTGATGCCATCCCATTCACCTACTTTTTCCAAGTATTGGCCAAGTCCAAGAACAACTCACGTTCACTTTCATCTTCAAGTTTTTGGGCTATGGCATAATTCACTGCACGAATAGGATCCATATGTTCAGCCAACGCCGTCGCATCCAGTAAACTCCGGATCGAGGCAGCTTCCTCTGACAGCAATCCATTCTCAACCTGCTTCATCAAATCTGCAGCCAGATTCAACATAAATTCCTTCAACTTCGGTTCAGCATCCGGAAATTCACGATCCCATAATTCCGATAGCTGCTGACCGGCCAGATAAGGGACCGGATAAGCAATAAAGCGGTTTTTCAACGCTTCATTCATGGGTGCCGTTCCAATATAGCCTTCATTGATGGCCGCGATGACTCCGAAATCAGGATGTGCTTCAATCACTTCTCCCGTAAAAGGATTTGTCATCATACGGCGGTGATCAAGCGCTGAATGCAGAATCGGTAATGTCTCCGCCTTGGCCATATTAATCTCATCTATATAAAGTAGATGACCTTTTTTCATGGCAGTCACCACTGGCCCTTCGATAAATTCGATTTGGCTCTGCCCATCCCGCTGGACTAATGTCTTAAAGCCTAAAAGCGCTTCTGCATCAAGGTCTACCGAACTGTTGATGCTTTGCATCGGCTGGCCAAACACAGCTGAAATCGATTCTGCCATCCGGGTCTTCCCAGCTCCTGTTGGTCCTTTTAAAAGAACCGGTTTGCGCAGGACGACAGCAGCCATTACATCTTTCCAAAGAGTTTCATCAGGTGAGATATATCCCCCTGTACCGATCAACTTTTCGTAGCCTTCATGCTGCCTGCTTTTTCTTTCGCTTATTTCCTTCTCGATAAAATCCATATACAACCCTCTTTCCATAGAAAAAACCGATGTGCATGCATCGGCTTTTGTCGTTTCCAGCTTTTATTCGAAATAATTTTTATAAAACCCGCCAATTTTTCCTGTGTTGTCCACAACAAAAATAAATTCATCGGTCTCATTTTTCACTTCATACGTTTTGCCGGCCGTCAGTACGTTCGATACCAAAAATTTCGCAGCCTCCGTATGCTTGCAAGTCACCGTGCGGATTGTTTCTTTCTCTAGCCATTCGTTGTGAATCACAGTCCTCATCCTTTTCTGTTTGTCTATTTACTTAGTATAAGGATAAAAGCGTCATTTTTCAAATCGCTTTGCTCTGTCGGCATTACTTGCGGGCTTTTCGTTCGTTGTATAAATAAAGCCCAAGCAATACTGCAACAACAGCAACAGACAATAAAATTAAAGATCCCTGCAAATGATTCAGAATTGAATTATAGGCATAAGGGAAAGTGCGGCCCAGATTAAAATAAATCATCATCCAGACGAATCCTGCTGTGTAATTGTAAAAAACATATTTTAAAAATGGATACTGACATGCTCCGACAACATAGGGCATAGTCCATCGTATACCGGGAAGGAAGAAACTGAAAGAAATAGCAAGCTCTCCGTGTTTTTGCAAGAAGCCGGAAAAATTGTCTATGGGTTTATTCAACCACGTTCTGTTTAAGCGGTCCAACAACTTTTGGCCAAAAAA
>CAZGMW010000466.1:0-1813 GCA_964526895.1 uncultured Planococcus sp.
CCAAAGCGCATAATCCACAAGACAGTTATCAGCAAATACGAGCGGAATGGAGTGGAGTTTTAAATCGAGGAAGATGTCATGGCCGAGCCGATTGATTTCACGCACGAGCTCCGGTCCTTCCTGATAGAACAATTCCATTCCGACTTTCACAAATAGATTTTCAGAAAATTGCTTTAAAAATTCCATTGTCTGTTCTTTCGTTGCAAAATCCAAGGCGATAATTGGTCTTTCATTTTTCATAGACGGTGGCTCCTTCCGATAAGTTCTTCTACAGAATCGTATCCCAGTTCATGAAGCCGCTCCGGCAATTTGCCGATGATTTCCGGACAGACGAATGGGTTGACGAAATTGGCTGTTCCAACTGCTACTGCACTGGCGCCTGCGGACAGAAAATCGATGACGTCATCAACGTCTGTGACGCCGCCCATGCCGATGATCGGCAATTGCGTTTGTTTGCTGACTTCATAGACCATTCTGAGCGCTACTGGTTTGATGGCTGGACCTGACAAGCCACCAGTGATATTGGCAATGACTGGGCGCCCGGTTTTTGGATCCAAGCGCATGCCGAGCAGCGTGTTGATCATCGTGATGCCGTCCGCTCCGCCTTCTTCGACCGCTTTCGCAATCGATACGATATCCGTCACGTTCGGCGACAACTTGATGTAGACCGGAACGGATGAAACTTCCTTCACGGCTCTTGTCAATTCTTTCGCGACCGCCGGATCGGTACCAAATGTGATACCGCCCTTTTTAACATTCGGACAGGAAATATTGATCTCAAGAGCGTGTACATTTGATGCTTTAGAGATTTCGCGCGCCACTTCCACATAATCTTCTGTTGTTGTACCCGCTACGTTGGCGATGATCGGCACATCGAATTGTTCCAACCATGGCAATTCTGAACCGTAAACTTTCTCCAGACCCGGATTTTGAAGTCCGATGGCATTGAGCATACCAGAAGAAGTTTCCGCCACCCGCGGCGTCGGATTTCCAAGACGGGTTTCCACCGTTGTCGCTTTGATCATGATGGCACCAAGCTGTGAAAGGTCATACAGCTGGGCGTATTCTTTACCGAAACCGAAGCAGCCGGATGCCGGCATGATCGGATTTTTTAATTCGAGTCCGGGAAGTTTTACTGTCAAATCGATCATGAAATCACCACTCCCGCTGGAAATACAGGTCCGTCCGAGCAGACTTTGATGTAATCCGTTTCAGATTTTGTCGTTCGGCAGACGCAGGCGAAACAGGCGCCTATGCCGCAGCCCATCCGCTGTTCATAGGAGAGAAAGCCTCGCTTCTGCGGATATGCCCATTGCACCGCTTCGAGCATGGCGGTCGGCCCGCAGCTGAAATAGGTATCGAAATCATGCGGCAGCTCATTTAGGATGTGGGTAACAAATCCTTCCGTGCCGTGTGATCCGTCAACCGTTGCAATATGGGTATCGCCGAGCGCTTTGAATTTCTCTTCATAAAAAATGGCCTGTTTGCTTTCAAAGCCTAAAATATGAACGGTCTCGATTCCCCGGCTGTTCAATTGCTTTGCCAATTCGTAGAGGGGAGGCACACCAATGCCGCCGCCAATCAGAAAGGCTTTTTTCTCCGCCTGTTCCACTGGGAAGCCGTGGCCGAGCGGACCAAGCACATCAATTTCGTCGCCGGCTCTTTTGTCAGACAGGATTTGTGTGCCGCGTCCTTCTGCCCGGTAAATCATCGTGAAGCGCTTGTTTTCCTTATCGATCGAAGCGATGGAAATTGGTCGCCGCAGCAAAGGCTCAAAACTGTCCGCCACACGGACGTGGACAAATTGCCCGGG
>CAZGMW010000467.1:0-1813 GCA_964526895.1 uncultured Planococcus sp.
CGAAGTGGAACGAGCCCGAGTTAGCTCAGCGCGAGCCAAGAGTTGGCCGTAGCCCTGCAAGGCCGGCTCTTTGCGACGAAGCTAGCGCAGCGATGCAGGAGCACGAAGAAAAACAGTGCTCCTGCAGTGCTACGCACTTCGTCGCAAAGGCATTACCCTCGCAGGCGTCGGTTAATGCCTTCGGAGCTGTTTTGCGGAATATCTCCATTCACTTTTCAAGATAAGATATTCATTTCAGCTTATTGCAAGAAATAGAAGAGAATCAAATATTCCCGAACAGAATCAGAATGAAGGTGCAGCTGGGAAGAGCAAATATGTGCTCCTGCATCACTGCGTTGCTTCTGCCGATGTCTTTCCTTAAGGAACAAGAGTGAGTCCTAAGATTTAGAAGAAGGTCTAGAATCTGAGGAGGCTTAGGCTGCTCCCCGCAAAAAGCATCCGTCTAAAACATAAAGATTATATAAGTTGATGGTTTCTCGCCGACTGAAAAAGCAGAAACGGATTTCCCGTTTCTGCTTTTTTCTGTCAAGACTCCAACGCTGAACAGGCACACTGACTTTTCTTTATTACATCCATGTATAAGTCTTGCCCCAGCTTTCACGGGAGAGTTTTTCGATTTCTTCCACATCCGAATCTTCAACCATGTAAGTGTCGCCCTGCTCATATGGATTATAGTGGAAAGCATACATTCTGGCAGTAAATTGATTGAAAGGCAGTGAACTTTCACCTTCAAGTTCACCTTTGCCCTGGACGCTTGTTTCAATTCCCTGCCCCCAGTTCTGGCCACTGTCATTATTCGGATTATAGAAATAAACCCGGTACTCTCCGTCTGGATCTTCATCTATTCGTTGTATGGAAACGGCATGGAGCCCGAGTAGATTGCCGTGTACATTCGTAATGTAGATGCCGACAGGGTTCGGATAAATCATTTCATAGCCTTCATTGTATGCCGGGTGATGCGTTGCATAAAACAGGCGCACAAATGCTTCATAGTCGGTAACATATCCGGTGAGGGGATCGATGATATTGACGAAGCCCCTTTGGATCCATTCACCGTAAAATTCAGGATTCACCCATTTATGTCCGTCTTCACCGCGGAAGGCCGTTTTCTTCATCATTTCATTATAAATTTTATCCAAGTGAGGAACCAGTACACTCGAAACCGGATCAAGTTCATGGTGAATTTCTTCCGCAACTCCACCTGCAATAGTGTTTGAATGAATCGGGGTTCCTTCAAACGTCATGTCGATGTCATTTTCTCTGACCGCCCGTGCTACATATTCAAGCAATTGTCCAATTCCATGCTGGGCCCATAATGAAATTGCCCGTGCAGACTGGCAAGTCGGATTCAAACCTTGGCCAATTCCGAGAGGCTGTCCGAGGACACTGATTACGCCCCCAACCAAAACGCCATTCGGAGTGACTCCGGCTTTCCGGAATTCGTGCTTCATAATCATTTTTTTAACTTCCGGATTAAAGTCGATTTCAAACAGCCTTCTCAAAGCCGGCAAAACAGGATCCTGCGCAAGGACACCTCGGTCAAGCATGCGTGTCAGACCATAAACCACTTTGCTGGTGGCGGGGTAAACTGAAATCTGAATCATGTCCCTTACCAGATCTTCATTGGCATTGTAATTGGCTGTACCCATTTCAGAAAGGCCAAGCGCCTGAGCCGTCAGATCGGGATGCCTGCGGTTTAAGTGACGAACAAGAATTGCATGGGCGGGAGCAACAAGCCCTGTAGTCTCCATAGATTCTCTGAATACAGCTGCTTCTGCCAGTAATGCTTGCTCATCCAATTGCGTCAATGTTT
>CAZGMW010000468.1:0-1786 GCA_964526895.1 uncultured Planococcus sp.
CCGTAAATTCGTGAAGGGAAGTGAAAATATTGACTATAATTCTGGAAAAGAAATACATTCCTTTGGCTAATTACTTCTCAACTGCCACTAATACGAGAATTAAACTCAGCTTTAATGAAATTGAACAGATTATGGGTCAGCAATTGCCAAATGCTGCTTATCTAAATAGAAGCTGGTGGAAAAAGACCAAAGCACCTGCCAAGCATTTCCACGCCTGGATGGATGCCGGTTATTTCGTCAGTGAAGTGGAAACGAATCGGCATGTGGTATTCGAAAGAATCGATTCTTCCAAAGGGGATAATGCAACGGATGGCAATGGAGATGAAGATATTCTGTTGATCCGTAACGCTGAACATGGTGATGCCCGTTCTCTTGCAGCTTTGATGAAAACAGTGGAAGCTGAATCAGAGTTTATGCTCTATGGCAAAGACGAGAGAACACAATCCACCCAAAAAGTCAGGAAACAAATCATCGAATGGCGCCATAGCGGTCATTCCACTATCTTTATCGCAATATTGAACGGCGAACATGTCGGCTTCCTGACAATCGTCGGCAACTCGGCAAAACGCGCGGCGCACCGCGCTGAAATTTGCGTCGGAATCCAAGCGGATGCCCGTCGCAAAGGCATTGCCACCAAGCTGTTGCAAAAAGGTGAAGAATGGGCGGCTTCCATGAATATCAGCCGACTGGAATCGACAGTGGTTGAGAATGATAAGCCTGGCAGAAGATTATTCGAAAAAGCCGGTTATGTATCCGAAGGCATCCGCCAGGACTCCATGATCATCAACGGCAAATACTTTGATGAAATTTACATGGCCAAGTTTTTAGATTAAAAGAGCACTACTTGCACATTACAGTTTTAAACTTCCGTTGCACGACTGCAACCGGAAACCATACAAAGGAAAAGCGGGCATCCCTGAATTATAGGGTGCCCGCTTTTTTTATGTTTCATTATAAACAATCTGCAAGCAAGTGTGAAATAGAGGCAAGTCTAATTTCATCCCCAACTTCTCCGCTGTTATTCGCAACTCAATCAGAAAATCTTAAAAAGCTCGTTTAATCAGAAGACATCGCTTTATTGCTTTAGTTTAAGATTGTCAGCCATAGATATAGTCCTGTCAATGTGATAAACAAAGTCGGAAGCGTCAGGATAATCCCGATTTTGAAATAATAACCCCAACTGATGGTGACGCCTTTGGTTTTCAATACGTGCAGCCACAACAATGTGGCAAGCGAGCCGATCGGCGTGATTTTCGGTCCAAGATCCGAGCCGATGACATTGGCATAGATCAACGCTTCCCGTACGACGCCTGTCGTATCGGTTTCAGCGATGGCCAACGCATCAATCAGTACCGTCGGCATATTGTTCATAACCGATGACAGAATCGCCGCGATAAAGCCCATGCCGATTGTTGCTGCATACAGGCCATGCCCCGCGGTCCATTCAATCACTGTTGCCAGTACCGATGTCAAACCGACATTGCGCAACCCATAAACGACAACATACATACCGATCGAGAAAAAGACAATCGCCCATGGCGCACCTTTTATAACCGTCATCGTCTCGACCGCATCACTGCGTCTTGCGATCGCCAGGAAAATGATGGCGACTGCGCCGGCGATCAACGATACGGGAATATCCAGGCTTTCACTCATGAAATACCCGATTAGCAGCACTGCAAGAACCACCCAGGATAGACGGAACACTGCCAAATCTTTGATGGCAGACGCTGGTGCCTTCAACATACCGGAATCGAAATCCCTCGGAATATCCTTGCGGAAATAA
>CAZGMW010000469.1:0-1781 GCA_964526895.1 uncultured Planococcus sp.
CAATTGTTTGGGTGACTGTCACCAACGTACTTCCCAAAAGTCCTTAACCCACAAAAAAAATCGCCGCATGGCATGACTGCTGCCCCGGCGATTTGTCTATTCTTTCTGTTTTTTGAAGGGTCAGGAATTGTTTGGGTGACTGGCACCAACGTAAGCGTCCCCTTCTATAAAATTGAAAAAAGCGCCGGCTGGCATTATGCCCCGGCGCTTTTCTTATTGTTCCTGATTATTGATGGCTGAAATCTGGTAATCGCCGAAACGGTCAATGACGATTGTATAAACGACCGCGTGGCTGATGGAGACGAGTTTATCGTCTTCCTGGTCGTGGAATGAGAATGTTGCATTGGCTGTAATGTAAGCTTCATTTTCGCCGATTTCCACATCTGTAATCACTGGTTCCACTGCCTGGAATGCGCGTTGTTCGCCTTTCAGGCCTTCCACCATTTCTGTGCCAGCCGTTTCACCTTGGCTGCCTGGCAGCAGGAAGAATTTATAATAACTTACTTCTTCGTCGTTAAGTGAATATGGAATCAATTCATAGAAGTCAGAGATGAATCCGCGGAGCGCTTCTTCTTCGAAGCTGGCATCCGGAATTATCGGCTCGTAGGCATCGCTGTCAGGCGGCAGCGGATTTTCAGCCCAGCCCTTCACTTCTTCGCTGACGGTGTATAACGGAATCGAATAACCGATATCCGGATTATCCGTCAGGACGATTGAGTTGATGCCAAGAATTTTACCGGATTCCGCCGAGATTAGCGGTCCGCCGCTCGAACCTTGTTTAATCTTGGCAGACATTTCGTACAGATTATCGTATTTATAGCCATCGAAGAAGCTTTTGCCTGTGTCCGTAATGGCTCCTTCTGTCGACGTATTGTTGATGTTTTCAGGACTGCCGAGAGCAAACACTTTTGTTCCCACCGGTACTGGCTCAGTTTCCATTTCCATCGGCGCCTTGCCTGCAATCTCCGGCACGCGAATCAAAGCGATGTCAGTCGTTCTGGAGAAGCCGATGACCTGGCCGTTGAATTCCTGGCCATTGCTGTTTTTGACGGTAACATATTGCGAGTCTTTGACAACGTGGGCGTTGGTAAGGATATCGCCTTTATCGTTGAACAGGAAACCGGATCCTTGATCCAAATCCGTGTAAATCGTATAAACGTATGATTTGGCATTGGCGATCATTGAAGACAAATCAGGTTCCGGAACGACTACCATACTTTCGTCTGGCTGCTCCGTCTCTTCCACTGTTTCAGTTTCAATCGGTTCATTGTTTTCTGCCGGTGGTACGATCTCTTCTTCCGGTGGAGCAATTACTTCCTCATCCGGCTGTTCCGTCTGATCGTCGACCGTTCCCGGTTCGATCGTTTCCGGCTCTTCTTCCTCTATTACGACACTGATGTCGCCTCCGCCTTGATAACCGCGTTCGGAGAATGAGGTTTTTGCCAGGGAATCTTCTGTCGCTTGTTCTTCCGGCGAGGCAATCATCAGATAAACACCCGCTCCGATTGCCGTCAGGAATAGAATGGTGATAAGCGAAATCAGCCAATTCCTTTTCTTGCCGTTATTGCTGTTTTTTAAATCCATTCGACTATTCAATGCTATCAGCTCACTTTTTAACAGATTAAGAAATTACAGCCTTTTCCAGGGTAACGTTGAGAACAAGATAATGGCCCGATTCCGGTATCACCAGTCGATGTTTAACCGGAATATGTAAAGCCCGTCAAATCTAAAAGGGCACTTGCGCTTTTCTCACATCACTGCTCATTATATAGACGCATGAA
>CAZGMW010000470.1:0-1768 GCA_964526895.1 uncultured Planococcus sp.
GAGCAATTTGCTGAACGCCTTGCTTCGGCATTAAAAGTAATCGGCTGTCTGTGAGGTTTCAATGATAGTTTTAAACTGGAAAGGAGAATCTTATGCTGACTTATACCGGAGAAAGAGTCATTCCTGAAATGATGAATCCGATGAACGGCATGTTGCTTGAACATATCGCCCGGTATCATTTTGCGATTGAATATGCAGAGGGCAGGGTTTTGGATCTAGCTTGCGGAGTGGGATACGGAGCACAGCTCTTGGCAAAGGCGAAGCACAAGCAGATAGAGGAAGTAATCGCGGTGGATGCTGACACTGAAGCCATCCGTTACGCCAAACACAGATATTATCATCCGAAAGTAAGTTATCTGCAGGATGATGCATTAAATCCTCAACTCCCCCAAAGGCTCGGCACATTCGATGCCATCATCTCTTTTGAAACGATAGAACATTTAAATGACGAAAAAAGATTTCTCGATTCGGTATATGCATTGCTGAAACCGGGTGGCATGCTGATTCTTTCTACGCCTTTTGGACTTGGCAGAGGAAAACCATGCGGGACGGAATTTCATGTGCATCAATTAAGCTGGAACGAATTTCATGAACTGTTCGGAGAGTACGCTGAAAGGAAGTTCTACTACCAAAAGGGAGTCCTGATAGAGCCCCCGAGAAACGATATTCATTATCCGATTGGAATAGCAGTTTGCCGAAAGTGAAAAAGGAATAATGAGAGAGGAGGGAGAACGCTTTGGCTTTGCGCTTGATTTGCACAAATTGCGATGGCAATGGCATAACGAAAAAATTTCCTGCACGAAAAATAAGATGTACCCATTGTCAGGGAAGCGGTTTGTTTATTGAAAAAAATTTTTGCAAAATCATTCCGAAGAAAAAACTGAATAAGAAAAAATTGTTGTAAGCGATGGAGACACATCTGAGTGTTACTTTTCTTGCGCTCCATGCAGTAAGCTTTTGGTATACTCGCATTTTGTCTAAGGAGGGTCAGCATGATTGAGCAATTAGCGTCATCAATCAAAAAAAAGCAAACAATTCTTTTTGTAGGGTCGGGCGTTTCGAAAAATCTGGGTTTGCCTGACTACTCGGAATTGATCGACCAAATGGCCGGGAATCTGGGGTATGATGCTTCTGCTTTTCACAAATGGGGAGATAATGACTTTTTAATCCTGGCTGAGTATTATCTGCTGAAGAAAGGTACGTTGGGTGCATTGCGGAGTTGGATGGACCGGGCTTGGCATAACCCGCGGTTTGATATTGGCAGCTCAGCAATTTACAAATTAATTCTTGAATTAGATTTCCCTATTATCTATACGACAAATTTTGACCGGTGGCTTGAAAATGCATATGATCACTACGGTAAAAAGTATACCAAAATAACAAATGTAGCTGATTTGCCGCAGATTGAAAGAGATGTTCCGCAAATCATTAAATTTCACGGAGATTTTGATGATGATTCTTCCATTGTCCTTACTGAGTCCAGCTATTTTAATCGTCTGGACTTTGAAACGTCGCTGGACATCAAGTTGCGGTCCGATTCACTCGAAAAGTCCATTCTTTTTATCGGATACAGCTTATCCGATATCAACATCCGGTATATGTTGTACAAGCTGCACAACCAGTGGAGAAATTCACGATATGAGCATGTGCGGCCAAAATCCTACATCTTCCTTTCCGATCCAAATCCCGTAAAAGAAGCCATATTGAATGAAAGAGGGATCATTCCTGTCATCTATAAAAATGAAGATCCCGGGAAAGCGTTAGCTCA
>CAZGMW010000471.1:0-1765 GCA_964526895.1 uncultured Planococcus sp.
AACTATATTATGATGCTCAAAAAAATACAACTGCAAACATAAGTAATTTTTCTTTCACGGAATAGTTGCCTTACGTTATACTGATAGGCATATGAAAGTTGAGTGAAAGGATTGAGTAGATTGATTTTAATAAAAGACATCATACGGGAGGGCCACCCGACACTGCGCCAACGCGCAGCAGAAGTAGTATTGCCCCTTTCTGTGGAAGATAAAACTTTAGCGAAAGAATTGATGGAATATGTAGTCAACAGCCAAGATGAAGAAATGATCGAAAAATACGATCTTCGTCCGGGCGTTGGAATTGCAGCCCCGCAAGTAAATATTCCAAAAAGAATTTTTGCCATTCATTTTGATGAAGATTCCGGTGAAGACTTGAGCATCATCGCCATCAATCCTAAAATCGTAAGCCATTCCGTTGAAAAAGCGTATCTCGCTTCAGGAGAAGGCTGTTTGTCTGTTGACCGTTCGATTCCCGGCTATGTTCCCCGCTACGCAAGAATCACGGTTAAAGCTACAGATTTGGAAGGCAATGAATACAAAAAGCGTTTAAAAGGTTTGCCGGCTATAGCGTTTCAGCATGAACTGGATCATTTGAACGGCATCATGTTCTTTGACCACATCGATGCGGAAAATCCTTTTGCAGAAATTGAAAATGCTCTTCCCATTTCCCGGGACATAGCAGAATAAATCAGAAAGGCTGACGGAACAGATCCGTCAGCCTTTTTTTATATCAAGCCTAAATGGCTAAACGCTTTTGACAATCCATCATCATCAACGTGCCCGGTAACATATGAAGCCACTTTTTTTGTTTCAGGATGGCCATTATCCATTGCCACGCTGAATCCCGCCGTCTTCATCATCTGCAGATCGTTCAGCCCATCGCCGAAAGCGATTGTGTCTTCAATCGAATGGCCGGTGCTCGCGATCAGTTTTTCAATGCCGCTTGCCTTTGAACCGCCTTTAGGAAGAATATCGCACGATACGCGATGCCAGCGGACAAATTGTAAATCCTTGAAATTTTCATGATACGAAGCTTCTTCTTCTTTAGTGCAAAAAACAAGCGACTGATAGATTTCGTTATCAAGATGGAAATTTTTTTCGGTCACGGGATGCGGAAATTTCAAGCTTTTTAAACTTTCATCGATAGCAGGATGATAGTCGATGGAAGAAATCATTTTCTGGCCATTCATGAAGACCAGCGGATGATCTTTTTCTTCTGCAAAGCGAACGACTTTTTCAAGCATGGCCGGGTCGAGTGCCTCTGTATGTATCACTTCATTGTTATGGACAATATATTGTCCGTTGAACGTGATAAATGTCTCGATATCCAGCTTCTTCAGTAGATCAGTAATCATGAAAGGTCCTCGTCCTGTGGCTATAGCCAAGTCATGGCCATTCGCCCGTGCTTTTTCAAGTGCCTCCAAAGCTGATTCAGGTAATTCTTTATCCGAATTTAGCAGTGTACCATCAATATCCAACAACAATAGTTTTCCCATATCTTTGATCTCCAATCCTTTGTCTGTCTGGTGTTACAAGCTATTTCAACTCTTTACTTTTGTCAGAAAAAGAATACCGTGATACACAGAGTGAGATGGAAGCTCTTGAAACAGCTGAACAGGAAAAATTCGAGTCAATCATGGCGTTGACCCAGGAACAGCAGGAAGAAGTTCAAACGAATGCAGAAGAAGCGCTTGCTTCAATTGATGAACGCTTGGAACTGCTGGAAACTGAAAAATCTTCAATGGATACAGCTGAAGAAGAGTTC
>CAZGMW010000472.1:0-1764 GCA_964526895.1 uncultured Planococcus sp.
CTGTGGAAGTTGAAAGTAGTCTATTTCATCTTAATAGATGCAGATAGCCGATTGGGTCAAACAATTCCTCGATTGTATCATATTTTTATCAAATCGAAATATTGTTGGTATTTTTAAATAATAACTATATTTATTGGAAGACTTCTGAAATATCATCTTCTGTAATCAGTACCGATCGGGCTTTACTTCCGTTCTGCTCCGAAATGAAACCATGTTCTTCGATCAGATCCATCAGCCTTGCCGCCCGGTTATAGCCGATATGGAATTTGCGCTGTAAGAGAGAAGTCGAGGCACTGCCCTGTTGCATGATAAAACGGCAGGCTTCTTCAAATAAATCATCCTGCTCAGCACCTGAAGCGTTTTGCTTGATCAATTCCTCTTCTTTGAAGAAATATTCCGGCTCGCCTTGGCTGCGGACGTGTTCTATGATTTTTTCAATTTCTTCATCTGTTACGAAAGTTCCCTGGATACGGCTTGGTGCAGACATGCCATTGCCGAGATACAGCATATCGCCTCTTCCAAGCAATCGTTCAGCTCCCTGAGAATCAAGAATCGTCCGGCTATCCACTTGGGAAGAGACAGAAAAAGCGATGCGGGTCGGAATGTTGGATTTGATCAATCCGGTAATGACGTCGACAGAAGGCCGCTGTGTAGCAATGACCAAATGGATTCCGCAGGCACGCGCTTTCTGTGCGATGCGGCAGATTGCATCTTCGACATCGGAAGGTGACATCATCATCAAGTCAGCCAGTTCATCGATGACGATCAGAATATGAGGAAGATGCTGTGCATGATCCCCTTTTTCTTTTACCAGCTTGTTATATTTGCTGATATCCCGCACTCCGGTATGGGCGAACAACTGGTAACGCCGTTCCATTTCGGATACCGCCCATTTCAGGGAAGCAGTAGCAGCTTTGACATCTGTTATCACTGGACTGACCAAATGGGGAATATGATTGTATGGCGCCAATTCCACCATTTTGGGATCGATCAACAATAACTTCAGATCGCGAGGTGAAGATTTGTATAACAGGCTGACGAGCAGCGAATTGATGCATACTGATTTTCCCGACCCTGTTGCCCCGGCAATTAAACCATGCGGCATCTTACGAAGATCAAGCGTAACCGGTTTTCCAGTCAAATCAAGACCGAGCGCAGCTTCCAACGGCGAATCGGAGTCCTGGAACTGAGAACTTTCTATCACTTCTGAAATTCTGACAGGTCGTGATGTCCGGTTCGGAATTTCGATTCCGATGGAGCTTTTACCCGGGATCGGTGCTTGGATCCGAATATCTTTAGCCGCCAAAGCCAATTTCAAATCATCAGCTAAATTACGGATTTTGCTGACTTTCACGCCTTGTGCCACAGTCAATTCAAATTGTGTAACCGCTGGGCCTTGTACAATACTTAAGATGGTCGCCTGGACCTGGAAATGTGACAAAGCTTCTATCAGGCGTTCTCCCTGCTCTTCCATCCACTCGTCATCTTTACGGTCATTTACCGGCGCAGAAAGAAATGAATTATGTGGATGCTCATAAACCGACACTACATTCGCCTTTATCGTTTCCGGCACCGCTACTTCCGCTGCTTTTTCAGGCTCCGGGGCTTTATCAATTTCAGGTCTAACTTCGTTTACGATTTTTGGTTGTTGTTTCAATGGAACAGCAATCGGTTTTTTGACTTTCTCTTTATCGGATTTCAACATCAATACATTGAACGGAACAGTTTTTTCTTTCTTTTTCTCTGTACTGACGACTGGCTCGA
>CAZGMW010000473.1:0-1757 GCA_964526895.1 uncultured Planococcus sp.
GGGCAGATTCTTTTTCCTCTTTTTTCTTCTGGCCGGCCAATTGGCTGATTGCAGCCTGATCGGCTTCCTGCGCCAATTTGTTCTTCAATAGATAGTTATGTGCATAACCGTCCGCCACATTTTTAATCTCGCCTTTTTTACCTTTGCCTTTTACGTCTTTCAAGAATATAACTTTCATTCGGTTTGTTCCCCCTCGTAAATTTCTGAAATGGTTTCTTTTACTTTTCCAATCGCTTCTTCAATTGTCGTTTCCGACATCTGTGTCGCTGCATTCGTCAAGTGGCCGCCGCCGCCCAGATTTTCCATGATGATCTGAACATTCACTTCTCCAAGCGATCGTGCAGAAATGCCGACTCCGCCTTCACCGCGTTCCGCTATGACAAACGATGCGTTGACATCTTTCATCGTGAGCAGAATATCCGCAGTCTGTGCGATCAGCACCGGACTGTAAACACGGTCCGGCTGGCCATGCGCTATAACGATGCCATTCCCCACAAATTCCACGGTTTCGACGATTCTTGCCCGCTCCAGATACGTATCCATGTCTTCTTTCAACAGGCGCTGCACAAGCACTGTATCTGCGCCGTTTGCCCGAAGATAGGATGCCGCTTCGAAAGTCCGGGCTCCTGTACGTAAAGTGAAACTTTTCGTATCCACGATAATCCCCGCCAGCATCGCTGTCGCTTCAAGCATCGACAGCTTTTCATGCTTCGGTTGATATTCAATCAATTCCGTCACCAATTCGGCTGTGGAAGATGCATAAGGTTCCATATAAACAAGCATCGTGTTGGTGATGAATTCTTCGCCTCTGCGGTGGTGGTCGATCAATACGACCCGTTCCATCCGCTGAAGCAGCCTTTCTTCAATGACCATCGACGGTTTATGGGTATCCACTACGACAAGCAGTGAATTATCCGTCATATCGGCAAGCGCTTCTTCCGGCGTTATAAACTGCTCGAAAAGATCCGCGTCCCCTTCGATTTCCTCCATCAGCCGGCTGACGCTGCGGTCGTATTCATCAAAATCAAGGACAATGCGTCCCTTGACTTTATTCATCGCCGCCATTTTGGCAACACCGACAGCCGCTCCGATGGAATCCATATCCGGCATCTTATGGCCCATGATAAAGACCTGGTCGCTGTCCTGGATCAAATCACGCAGCGCGTGGGAAATAACGCGTGCCCGCACCCGTGTGCGCTTCTCGACCGGATTGGTTTTCCCGCCGTAAAATTTCACTTTTCCGCTCGGATGCTTGATCGCCACCTGGTCGCCTCCGCGTCCAAGGACAAGATCAAGCCCCGATTGCGCCATGCTGCCAAGTTCGACAAGCGATGCAGAGCCGGCACCTACGCCGATACTCAAAGTAAGCGCCAAGTTGTCTTTTGCCGTCACTTCCCGGATATCATCCAGAATGGCAAACTTCGAAGTTTCCAATTGTTTCAGGATTGATTCATTGAACACCGCCATGAAACGGTCTGACGAAACCCGTTTGACGAATATGCCGTGGGTCGCTCCCCAATCATTGATCAGTGAAGTGACCAGGCTGTTCAAGTTGCTGCGTGTCTGGTCATCCATCCCCTGGGCCAGCTCATCATAATTATCGATGAACAGGATGCCGATGACAGTGCGGTCAGCATAATACAAGGACTCGATTTCCACTTGTTCTGTAATATCGAACAAATAGAACAAACGATCATCCGCTTTATAATAGATACGGTACTTACGGTCGCCAAGCGTTACCGTCAAATCCCGGATTT
>CAZGMW010000474.1:0-1750 GCA_964526895.1 uncultured Planococcus sp.
TAGTGAATAATAAGTTAAGCAGACTTCAATGTAAATAAAGTGATTTCAGGTGGACAGTTGATGCGAAGCGGAACTAGACTGAACCCGACTCCCGGATTGATGTACAGGGAGTTCCCCTCTTCGCCATATTTATCAATCCAGCCATAAATATGCTCGAGTCCTTCTTCAGACATTAGAGCAGTGTATGACCATTGCGGAGTTCCTGGAATTCTCATTTGTCCACCGTGTGTATGGCCGGCCACTGAAACAGGGGCTGCCTCAGCAGGCAATGCTTCGAACGTTTTCGGATTATGCATCATGACAAAGCGTGCTGCAGAATCCGGAACATCATCAAAAGCTTCAGCTGGCTCTGCGTTTTCAGGCCAATTCGCTCCCAGTCCAACAAGATAGAGCGATTCCGGTGAAGCAGTTCCTGCTTCTACTCCATTCTCAGTGAGATTCAGCGCCATTGCTTCATTATGAAGAATTGTGATACCCACTTCTTCCAATACAGCTCTCATTTCCTGTGCCAATTCCTCGTTAGGTTCTGCTGATTCGGATGACATGCCGTAATCATGGTTACCTAATACAGCAAAAACCGGAATATCTGAATCTGTTAAGGGTTTAATTAGTTCTTGGACGCGTTTCCGCTCTGCTTCTTGGTTCTTCGCAGCATGATAAATATAGTCCCCCAAAAAGAGTACTGCACTTGGGTCCATTTCAACCAGTTCTTCCGCCATTTGCTCGACGGTGGAATCATTGTCCATCCACATGCCTATCTGGAAGTCACCGATCACGGCAATTTCTTCACCTTCCCATGCTTCAGGCAAATTAGGTATAGCTGCTTCCTCTTCTTCTAAATTAACAAAATAAGGTTCAACCAGTCCCCAGACCAGTAAAATCGTTATAATTGCTCCTAAAACGAGCAATAGTCTCTTAAATATCTTCATAAACTTCATCCCTTTCTCTATTGCTTTGACAGTTGTGTCTTATCGTCCGGTTTTTTGCTTTCTGGCTCTGTAACCGTTTTTCAGCAAATCACGCAAAGCATGAACAGGGCGTACATGACTGCGACTCCGCCACTGGATCCATTCAAGAGCCAGCAAACAAAGGACCAGCCACACGGTTCCTGCAATAAAACCGGCAATGACATCACTCGGGAAATGTGCGCCCAAATAGATGCGGCTTGTTCCGATTAAAATAATCAGTATGCCTAAGACAATTAGCGTTATGGCTTTCACCGCTCTTTTTTGAGTGCTTCTTACCACAAAATAGGCGAGGAATCCGTAAAAAACAAGAGCCCCCATTGAGTGGCCACTCGGGAAACTGAATCCGATCGCATCAATTGATTCATTGATTGACGGACGTCCTCTCTGATAAAAGTGTTTCAATAAGGTTGTCAGCAGACCACTTCCGGCAACTGCAATGATGAAGAAAAGAATGCCCCATTTATCTCTGGCTTTCCACCAAAGCAAAGCGATTAAAATCACTGACAGTGTAGTCAGAAACCAGACCGAACCCAGTTCCGTGATAAAGATATACACCGCATCCAGTCCTGAAGACTGTACGCCTTTAAAAAAGTCGATGATGGCATTATCAAAGCCTTTTAATTCATTATCTAAAACTTCTTCTGCCAGTTCTGCAAACAACCAGACCAAAAGACTGGCTACTCCCAATGCGATTGCCAATATTAAAATGGGCAAACCCACTTTCTTATTTTCTTCTTCCATATGTGTTCCTCCTCTCCGCCGGGTAAAGCAATTCGATAGTT
>CAZGMW010000475.1:0-1741 GCA_964526895.1 uncultured Planococcus sp.
TGCCATACGTCTGTCTCAGTAAATGAGTTATCGACGTCCGGATTCTTACTGAAGATTACGTAATCGCCCGCAAACTCAGGCAATACCTCAGATGAGAAGGTGTAAACGCCGGCTTCAAGTGCCAGTTCTTCGACTTTCGCAGGCATATTCAAATCCATCGCCTGGTACAAGATTTCTGTGCCGCGCGCATAATTATCACCGAACACGTAGAATTCCTTATTGCCGCTCTCGATTACAGAAACCGTTGCGTCTTCGCCGATCTCTGCGCGGATTTCTTCACCGATAGCTGTAGCACGAGTTTGGAAATCTTCAACCCAGTCCTTAGCTTCTTCTTCTTTATTCAATAGCTTACCAATTTCAATCTGTTGATCAAGATAATCCAGCTTGCCCCATGTAAATGGGACAGTGGGAGCGATTTCACCTAGTTTATCAAGGTTTTTCATGTGTGAACCGGCGATGATCAAATCAGGATCCAACTCGATGATTTTCTCCAGGTTGTCTTCAGCGACAACTTCCACGCCTTCCAGTTTTTCCTCGAACAGCGGATTCATACCTGTCCATTCATCGATGCCGACGATATTGCCATCGAGTGCAAGAACGTTGGGTCCGTTTGTCAGGGCAATAATGCGTTTCGGTTCTGTTGGTACTTCGACAGGACCGGTTTCTGACTCATATGTAAATGTATCTGACGTTTCTGTTTCAGCAGCTTCGCTCGCATTTTCCTCGTTTCCGCAAGCAGCTAAAAACAGTACTAGTATAAGTAAAAAGGGTAAGACTAATTTCTTCATGATTTCTCTCCTTTAGTTCTGATAATGATAATCATTTTCATTACGATATTATAGTAAAATGCTTCCAATGTCAAAGAACTTCCGAATAGGTCCTGGGAAATCGGAAGGTTTTGTGTCAGACTTTAAATGAAAATTGCTTTAAATTTATTTCTTGAAAGGAGAGTCCAATGAAAAATCTCATAGATGTACTGGTAAATTGGATAGAATCAAAAAGAGAAAGAGTCGTAATCGGCATTTCGGGGCACGGGGCAGCCGGAAAAACACATTTTACGCAGGAATTACTGGCACGGCTTGGCAATCAAAAAGTAAACTGTCTCAACACGGATCCGTATATAGTCAGTTCAGATATCCGCAGACTTTCTTCTATAGAATATACATATCAAAAAGAGAAACATCGCTTTAAAATGACGGCCTGCCATCCAGCGGCGCATCATTTGGGCGCTTTGGAGCGGGATGTGCGGATGGCGCGTGAAGGATTGGATTTCTATACGATCGACGTTCACTATATGGACCAGTCTTTGATTTCATCGGAAAATCAATTAACGATTGTTGAAGGGATGAGCGCCGCCTTTATTGATCCAGAGTTGTTCGATCTGAAAATTTACTTCTACACAGATAACGAAACGGAATTAATGAGGAGAACTTCGCGCGATGTGACGGAAAGAGGGACTGATTTGGATTACCTGAAGTTTTCGCATGACGAGCGGCGGATTCAGTATGAAATTTTCATGCATCCATACAGCGAGAATTTTGATGTTGTCATCAAGTCGGTTGGCGATGAGCAATTTGTGGAGAAGATGGCGTTTGAGTTTGGAGGAGATGCAGAAAAAGGCGTTAGTTTCTGAAGGAGATTGGTGAGCGTTGATATAAGTTCCTGAGCGTTGATATAATTTCTTGGACGTAGATATAATTCGCTGAAGGTTGATATAAGTTTCTGAACGGAGATATTTTTC
>CAZGMW010000476.1:0-1738 GCA_964526895.1 uncultured Planococcus sp.
GCCTTTTACCACGTCTTTTACTTCCGCTTCAATGATTTCACCGGAATTGAATTTTTCTTCTAATTTATCCCATGCTTGTTCGGCATCCACTTTTCGTTTGGATAAAACAAAGTTTTCGTCTTCCACTTTTGTAATGACCAGATCCAGTATGTCTCCGACTTGCACTGAGTCTGATGCTTTTTCAATATGGAGGCTCGATAACTCACTGATTGGAATAACCCCATCAAAAGGAGCACCTTCGATCGTAACTGTTACTGCTTTCTCTTCGATTTTAGCAACTGTACCTTTCACGTGATCTCCAGTTTGGAACCCACTGTTTTCCATCATGTTCATTTCCTCAGACATAAGTAGCCCTCCTTCACAAACTATCCAACTTCTATTTTATGCGAATTCTCTAATAAAAACAAAAATTTTCCCTTATTTTTTCGAGTTTTCGTCCAGAAGTTTTTGGATACTCTCCATGATGACCGCTGTCACTTCTTCTGCAGATGCTTTCCGCTCACGGTATGGAGCCATCAAAACAGGTTCCCCGTAGACGACTTTTACTTTCCTGAAAGGCTTGTACGGTCCGATGATTGCGCATGGCATAACATCCGCATCACCCCTTAAAGCAAAAAATCCGGCACCGCTCAATCCTTTTTTCAAGACTGCGTCAGTTGATCGTGTTCCTTCCGGAAACAGTCCGACAACTTCACCATTTTTCAGGATTTTCAATGCGCTGCGCAGGGCTTCTCTATCACTCATGCCGCGCTTTACCGGAAAAGCATTAACCTGTGGCAAAATACGGCCTAGAACCGGAAGCTTAAACAGCTCTTCTTTCGCCATGAAATGAACTGTCCGCGGAGCTGTCATGCCAACAACCGGAGGGTCTAGCGCATGTATGTGGTTGGCACACAGCAGAATTCCCCCTTGGTCCGGAAATTTTTCTGTACCGGTAACTTCAAATCGATAGAGCGGAGTTAAAGCAGTTTTCACCAACGCTTTGCCAAATGTATATAAATTCACATCACTTCAACCTTTCTTCCGCCAATAGTAGAATTTGGGATGCTGCTTCGCTGATCGTTAAGTTTGTTGTATCAAGAAATAAGGCATCTTCTGCCTGACGAAGCGGAGAAACCTCTCGTTCACTGTCCATTTTATCGCGGGCAGCAATTTCTTCTTGAAGATCTGCCAGAGGTGTATCAATGCCTCTTTTCCGATTTTCTTCATAGCGCCTTCTTGCGCGTTCTTCAACAGTTGCAGACATAAAGATCTTCAGCTCGGCATTCGGCAACACTTGTGTACCGATATCACGGCCGTCCATGACCACGCCTCTGCCCGAAGAAAGAAGCTGCTGCAGTTTCACCATCTGGACCCGGACCGATTCGTGTGAGGCCATCTGAGAAACAGAGTGGGTAACGTTTTGCGAACGGATATCTTCAGTTACATTTATGCCGTCAAGAAAGACCAATTGTCCGTTTGCGGATGGCTGAAGATCAATTTGTGTTTCATTCAATAAATGCCCTGCCTGTTTACCGTCCGTAAGATCAATGCCTGCATTTAAAGCTTTTAAAGTAATAGCTCGATACATTGCTCCGGTATCGATATAGATATAGCCTAATTGCTCAGCTACTATTTTCGCAATTGTACTTTTGCCCGCAGCCGCAGGACCATCGAGCGCTATTTGAATAGATTTCGTCAAAAAAAGTCACCTCATCATATGTATTGAAATTATTTTAACACAAGAAAAGCGGAAGCG
>CAZGMW010000477.1:0-1734 GCA_964526895.1 uncultured Planococcus sp.
TGTGGCAATGGCTGAAGATTATTTAGAGTACACAGCTTTTTCGAGGAGTGGACTAATCGAGCAACTGGTGTATGAAGGTTTCAGTAATGCAGATGCCACATACGCAGTCGATGCAATCGATGCAGACTGGAGCGCGGAAGCCGTAATCATGGCCAGGGATTACCTTGAATATACAGCTTTTTCAAGATCTGGATTGATTGATCAATTATTGTATGAAGGCTTCAGCAATGCGGATGCCACTGCTGCTGTAGATGCTGCAGGATTATAAAATGAAAAATGTAGATTTACCATAATTCATTATATCTGCTTACCCACACCCGAGACTTCAATCATCGGGTGTTTTTCTTTTTATTTATCATTCCCTCTAAAAAGGTTTTCCACCCCCTTCAGCGAATACTAAAAGATAAAGGAGCGGGTGGAGATGGAGACGGTCATTGCGATTGAGAATTTATCGAAGCGATATAAAGATGTGCAGGCTGTTGAAGCTCTTTCATTGGAACTGAAGAAAGGGGAGATTTACGGATTCATCGGATTGAATGGTTCTGGAAAAACCACAACCATACGCATGATGCTTGGAATGATCAAACCGTCTGAAGGTTCCTGCTCGCTATTTGGCAGGAAAGTCTCGCTGTCCAACACGAAAATGTGGAAGAAAGTCGGCTATCTGGTGGAGACGCCGTATGCCTATCCGGAACTGACGGTGGAAGAGAATCTGCGTTTATTTCAGCGGCTGCGCCAAATCAAAGAAACAGATGCAGTTGGACGGATCATCGACCAACTGAAATTGACGCCTTATGCAAAACGGAAAGCCAAGCACCTGTCACTCGGAAATGCGCAGCGGCTGGGGATTGCGAAGGCGATGCTGCACCAACCGGACATTCTGATTCTGGACGAACCGGTGAACGGGCTGGATCCGGCGGGAATCGTAGAAGTGAGGGAATTGCTCCGTGATTTGGCCAGCAATAAAGGCGTCAGTATTTTTCTGTCCAGTCACTTGCTTAGTGAAGTGGCGCTGATTGCCGATAAAATTGGAATCATACATCAGGGACGCTTGATGGAAGAGTTTCGGACAGATGAATTGAATAGTCTGATTCAGCGGAAGCTTCTTGTTGGCACGCGGAATAATAAAGCAGCGGCTGAGGTTTTATTGGCAGAAGGTGTGTCCTGCCATTTGAATGCAAAAGGGCTCATCGAGATAGAAGGGAAAGATTTGCTGGAACGGCCAGAAAGGGTCTCGGAGAAACTCGTGGAAATCGGGTTTCCGCCAACTTATATAAACGTCGAAGTGGAATCGCTGGAAACTTATTTTATGCGTTCGATTCGAGGGGAAGGCGATAAATAATGGGATATTTCACAGCGGCGCTGCAGGCGGAAGGCAGCAAAATCCGCAAATCCAAAATGATTTGGATCACGTTGGCGATTTTTACTTTGGCGCCGTTGATGGGCGGGTTTTTCATGTTTGTGCTGAAGGATCCGGAGTTTGCGCGGACAACAGGCTTGCTTGGGGACAAGGCGCAGATCCTAGGGGAAGCGACGTGGCCGGCTTATTTCAGTTTACTTGCCCAAATCATAGCGGTAGGCGGACTCATCGTTTTTGGTTTTGTGACAAGCTGGGTGTTCGGGAGGGAGTATACAGACCGCACCATCAAAGATTTATTGTCTCTGCCGGTTCATCGCAGTGTCATCGTTGTACTGATGGCGATTGCGGGTTTTGCAGCGACAGTTGCCTGGTGG
>CAZGMW010000478.1:0-1729 GCA_964526895.1 uncultured Planococcus sp.
AAAAAGAAATCACTTTCATGTCAGGTGTCTTCTTGATTTTGGCTTTGTTTTTCCATGGCTCGGGCTTTACTGCATTACAGCAGCTTACATTGATCGCAGCAACAATCACTGCTGGTACACCAATCAGTTTAAAAGCGTTTCAGGCAATACGCATGAAAGCATTCAGCATCGAGATGCTGGTAACAATTGCGGTTATCGGGGCTCTTGTTATCGGTGAATACACAGAATCGGCAATTGTCACTTTTTTATTTTTGTTCGGAGATTATTTAGAAGCACGTACTTTGGAGAAAACAAGGTCTTCTTTGAAAAATTTAATTGATTTGACGCCAGTGGAAGCAACAATTATCCGGAATGGGATGAAAATTACACTGCCGGCAGAAAAAGTTGTCGCAGGAGATCGAGTCGTCATCCGAACGGGGGAACAAGTTCCGGTGGATGGAACGATAATTATCGGCCAGGCATTGCTGGGTGAAGCATCCATCACGGGTGAGTCTGTGCCTGCTTCCAAAAAGCACGGAGATAAAGTTTACAGCAGTACCATCATTGAATCGGGCTATATTGAAGTATTGGCTGATAAAGTCGGAGACGATACCACATTTTCTAAAATCATTGAACTTGTTGAAGAAGCACAAGATTCCAAAACAAAGACCGAAAAGTTTCTCGACAGATTTTCAGCAGTTTATACACCTGGGGTTGTCGTGTTGTCAATCATGGTCTATATTATGTCAGCGAACCTTCATCTGGCCATCACTTTTTTGGTTATCGCCTGTCCAGGAGCTTTAGTCATTGGTGCACCGGTTTCCAGTGTGGCAGGCATTGGGAATGGGGCAAAAAATGGAGTGCTCATCAAAGGCGGAGAAGTGATGGACCGCTTTTCGAAAGCGGATACGCTTGTTTTAGATAAAACAGGCACTTTAACGAAAGGAAAACCGCAAGTCACTGCAATAAAATCGGTAAATCTGTTGGGAGAAGACGATTTGTTGCGCATAGTGGCTTCTGCGGAAACAGTGTCAGAGCATCATTTAGGGAAAACCATTGTCAAAGAGGCGGGAATCAGAGGCATCAAGCTGGTTTCACCTGAAAAATTCAAAGTCAAAAAAGGACGCGGACTAATGGCAATGGTTGATGGACAATGTTTGGCAATCGGCAACCGCAAGCTGATGGAGTCCAATGACGTCGAACTTCCCGCAGAAACAATGGATTACGCTATCGGACGTGAAAAAATGGGAAACACAGCTATCTTCATTTCAGTGGATCGAGAGCTCGCTGGGATCATTTCCGTTGCCGATCAAATTCGGGAAGATGCACCAGCCGCACTAGCTGCAATGAGAAAGAATGGCATTAAAAAGATAATCATGCTGACAGGAGACAATCGTTTTACTGCTGAAAGGACAGCCACAACCCTTGGTCTGGATGAATTTCAAGCTGAATTGCTACCGGCTGATAAAGTGGACTTTATCCATCAATTACAGGCAGCAGGGCATATCGTGGCAATGGCAGGCGACGGTGTCAATGATGCACCGGCAATTGCAGCAGCTGATATTGGAATAGCTATGGGTGAAGGCGGTACAGACATTTCAATGGAAACAGCGGATGCCATTTTAATGGCAGATAAACTTCTGCAATTTTCGCATGCCTACTCTTTATCCAAAGCGACAATCCGAAACATGAAACAAAACACGCTCTTCGCTGTTGGTATTGTTGCCGTCTTGCTGGCGGGTGTTTTAAT
>CAZGMW010000479.1:0-1722 GCA_964526895.1 uncultured Planococcus sp.
ATGGACTATAGAGTATTCAACTGGAACAGGGAGACGATCAGATGAGCGGCAATGGAAAAATACTGGATAAGTTTATTGGAGCCATACCTGGCTTGCTTTTAAGTGCAGCTGTCATGGCTGCCGGAATATACACAGCCGGTCTGATCGGAGTGCTGCTCATAGAAGTAAACGTTATGCCCGAAGGCAGTGAAAGCCCGATTTCCGGAATCTTTACCGCCATCATTCTGGGAATCTTCATTCGTAATATGGTCAAGCTGCCGGAGATATTTGACGTCGGCATCGGCTTTGCCGTCAAATACGCGTTGCGTGCCGGCATCATTCTCCTCGGTTTGCGCTTAAGTTTAAGTGAAGCTTTAACATTGGGTGCCTGGGGCTTGCCGCTGATAATTGCCTGTATTTCCACAGGCCTTTTCGTCACGCTGTATTTTACACAGAAACTGAAGCAATCGAATCGACTTGGAACGCTGATTGCGACAGGAACGGGTATTTGTGGCGTCACCGCCATCATGGCTACGGCACCTGTAATCAAAGCCCGTGAAAATGAAATTTCTTATGCAGTTGCCAACATCACGATTTTCGGATTGGTCGGCATGTTGTTTTATCCATACCTTGCACATTTCTTTTTTGCAGACAACCCGGTAAAGGCTGGTCTGTTTTTAGGCACAGCCATACATGATACGGCTCAGGTCACCGGCGCAGCATTAATCTACGCACAAGTTTTTGATGCAAGTGAAGTCATTGATGTCGCCACAATCACCAAGTTGACCCGTAACGTCTTCATCATTGCAGTCATTCCGTTCGTATCTTATCTGTTCTTCCGTGACCACAAGCGAAATGGCGACGGTGCTTCAGGGGCACTGCCAAAATGGTATAAGTTGTTTCCGTTATTTATCCTGGGCTTTCTATTTCTGTCGCTGTTGCGGTCGATCGGCGATGCCACGCTTGCTGGGAGCGGGCGAGCATTCAGCTTGTTTTCACCGTCGGACTGGCAGGATTTCTATGGTTTCTGGAGTTCATTCGGTTCGACATATATGTTGGGTCTAGCTATGGCAGGAGTCGGCTTGTCGACTAATCTCAGAGCTTTTAAAGGAATGGGTATTACACCGTTTTATATCGGCTTGATCGCCGCAATAGCTGTAGGTTCGGTAAGTCTGCTGCTTATTTCACTGTTCGGAGATTTTGTTGCGGTGTAACCGGAGCCTGCGTTTTTGAAAGTTCTTCCGCGGGTATAGCCATAGTAGACGAGGAGGAGATTTGCATGGATATTCAAGCGGAACGGGATATGCTGAAAGATGATTACGGGAATTATTATGTCGTCTCGAACGCTTCAGGCGATTCACTGACTATTATCAATGCCGCCTTGTATTACGCGTTCAACCAGATGATTGATGAAGAATTTGTTGCTAAGGCACGTGAGCAGTATCCAAATGAGATTGCATGCGGCAAATTTTTCGCAGATCAGGTCATGGAGCATATTGAAGAATTGGAAAAACCGGAATCAGCCGGAAGAATCTATCCGATTGATGAAGTGAAGAAGCAATACGATCTTCACGTAAAACCGATATATGAAGATTCCTTCCACATATAAGGAAAGAGCCTTTGCTGATGCGGAGGCTCTTTTTTAACTCTTTAAACAATCAAGTCTGCCTTTATGACTTTCTTTTAAATCGATTGACGTAATGTTATACTTTGATAATTGAAATTAGAAAAGGGGAGACCTGG
>CAZGMW010000480.1:0-1721 GCA_964526895.1 uncultured Planococcus sp.
AAAGTTCGATGGCATTCTGCAATGAATTCAATTCCATCAGCGCCATTTGATCGCCGGATTCCGCTTTCTTTTTCACTTCAGGTTCCATCGCTTTCAGTTCTTCGACTTTGATGTCACCAGCTGCGATATATTTCTCCAGCTCCATGAAATACTGGAAATTTTGATCGTACAGGTTTTCCAATGTCGTCGTCGATTTTTTCATCTCAGATTCGTATTTGGTGATTTCTACATACACTTTATCAATTTCCGTACCCATTGTCTGGTACTTATTGAAAAGCTGTTCAATCATTTTATTGCCTTTATTGAAGATTTTGTTCAAGAAACCTTTCTTCTCGACAAAATCTTTTTTATCGAATTTATCCATGATTCTGCCCAATTGTTTCAACAGTTCACTGGATTCTTCCATGCTGTTCGCTTGGACAGAATTCAGGACTTTGCCGGTAAAGGCTGAAATTTCATTAGCGGGTTCACGGCCGAATTCCAGCAAAGCAATTTGATTTTTCGCATCGATTTTCGAAGCCAGTTGCATCACTTCCGGATCTTTTTTCAACTGCATTTTCAGCTGATTTTCATCTTTCATGACAAGTTCCTGCTGTTCAATCTGGTCTGGCATTGTATTCATAATTAACCCTCCTTTTCTATGGTTAAAAACAGTTTTCTTTTTATAGCCATTTCCCAAGAAACTTCCGAACAGCTGACGGTTCCTGGAACGGTTCATTGAAGCTGCGCTCATCCAGCCAATGGACGTCGAATGATTCTGTATCCAGCCAACGTTCGATGTCCTGATGTCCTTGGGGATTAATGATAATATTGTCCATTCCAAAGCTATGGGCCAGTGCAATGGCATTCGCATCCGCTCGACTCAGTTCCCCATCCTTTTCTTCATTATAAAACAATAAAGTAGGCACAAATTGAGGATAATCAAATAACTGGATCAATTGGATGAAGGAGTCCGGCAATGTCATAGACTGCGAAAAAGCATATAGTTGAAGATCTTCAATTGACTCGCCTTTTTGCTGCAGCAATATCGGTTTCTCGACATGTCTTGCTATAGCAGCCCCAATTGCGGTCTGCACTCCGTCGGGCAGTTTGCTGTAACGCCACCAATTGGCTCCTTTCATTTTTTCGGGATCCAATCGGCCTTTGCTGTCCAATGCTGCCCGGTAATGAAACTGCTGATTGCCTTTGCGCTCTTCGATAAATGGGAAGCTGCGGACCAATTTCGTGTCTTCGCGCTCAGTCAATTTGTGGATATTGTCCCAAAATCTTTTCCGGTCCCTTTCAATACCCATAATTTTGGCGAAAACGACGGGAATGTTTACGACACCACGTTCTACGCCAAAAGACGGACGAACCATTGCGCGTTCTTTTGCCAGCATAAAAGCTTCATCAATCGTCGTTTTCAGGCGGATCGAGTGGGTGACATAAGATTTAAACTGAAATGGTTTATAGAGCCCAGAATCATCATGATGCAGCAGCCGATCCACTTCCTGCGTGGCACGATATGCCACCGTACCGACACGCTTCGGTTTTTCTTCTGGAAAAGGCGGCGGAGTTTCAGCATTCACCTGAAAACTGTGATTATGGAGAGATTCTTCGCCTGCCAATTTTCCGAACCATTTCTCACCCTTAGGATCATAGATAATGACATGGAAACCATATGCTGCGGCCAGTTTCAAAAACCATTTTTCACTTTCCGTGGCATCACCGTACCACAGGAA
>CAZGMW010000481.1:0-1720 GCA_964526895.1 uncultured Planococcus sp.
AATCCGAACCACCAGATAAAATTGAACAGCGCCAGCCCCACGCCGATCAGCGCTTCCCGGTGGGCAATCTTAAACCGCCAATCCGTTCCGTTCATCTTTTTCACTCCATTTCTTTTCCAATCATAAATTTATCGTACCATTATTTGCTAATTAGAATGATGGTGTGTAGCGATTTTTATACTTCGTCTTGTCTTATAGGAAAGTTTCCATTGGACCTCGCCTGCGTTAAGTAAAAATCGCTATACGTTATTAAAACTTCGCTATACGACAACAAAACCATTCTATACGACACCTAACATCCGCTATACCACAGCATAAACTCCACACCCGAGAGCCAACCCGTTGCCTGATTGGCCAAAAGATCGGGCGGGCCGGCGAAGCCTCCCGCCCACTGGGCAGTCCGCCGGCAGCGGACTGCTTTCCATACAAATGCACTTTTCTTTTGGCGTAAGCCGATCGAAAAGTCGGCACGTTAAGTAAAATCCGTTATACGTCAACAAACCGACGCTATACGACAACAAAACCATTCTATACGACACCTAACATCCGCTATACAACACTAAACCCACGCTATCCGACAATGAAACCCCCATACAAGAAAAAAACCCGGAAGCAGCCGCTTCCGGGTTCACGAAATTATCTCGCCATTAAATATTCAACGTATTTGCGCCAATTTGTTTTTTCGGCATGTTCAAGGTCCGGCCGGACGCTCGGGAAAGGCAGGAAGGCTTGCTGTGCAGATTTGAATCTTGGCAGCATTGCACTTTCCACTACTGTTACTCCCGGCTGAACGCCACCACTCAATATGGCTTTGCCTTCGAGATCGAATGCAATGGTGACTGGCACCGATTCCGCTCTGCCTTCGTCATTCAGCACAAATACATTCGCTGTATCGTTAAAGCGGTTGAAAATCCAATCGTCTTGCAAGGCGACCGCATCCGCTGCTTCATTGGTGACAACTGAGGCATTGGCGGTTTTGCCGTATGGAACGGCATCCGTAATGGTTTCTTCCGTCATGATCAGGACTTCGTAAATTGCGATTGGATTGTTCTGTTCAATAGGATCCAACGCGCGGTAAGCCTTCAGCCATTCCGAATTATCCGCCGGCAGCTGTGATTTCTTCAATACTTGGCCAGGAATGGCTTGTGCGATGCCATCGACATGCAGGAACACGCGATCATCCACATTGACTGCAAGCCATTCTTCTTCCGTGACATAAGTCATGAACAGTTTTTCGGTCGAGTAGATTTCAATGCTCATCGTTTCAGAGCCTGCATCAATTTTGCCGACCATTCCTGCAATCGGACTGATCAGTGCGGGTTTTGCAACGTCCTGATCGAGTTGTGCTTTGACGACTGCCAATTGGGTTTCGATTGCCGCAATGCGCTGCTCGGCTTCTGCGATTCCCGCTGCATAAGAGCCATCTTGCGGAACTTCCACTTCCAATTGGACATTCACGTCCAGCTCGACTGTATCTCCGTCATCATTTGTTATCGTGTCGCGATCGGTTGTAGAGTCGGTAGCCGGATTCGACTGCTGCGAACTTGCTGTTTCGAGTTCTTTCAACACGCTGCGCATTTCACTTAACTCAGTATCCAATGCGTCTTCTTCCGCTTCCCAGATGGCGCGCTGTTCTTCGCTTTCCGCTTCATTCAACAGAGCCAGTTCTGTGCCGGCTTCGACGTAATCGCCTTCATTGATGATCCATTGTTCGACTGCA
>CAZGMW010000482.1:0-1716 GCA_964526895.1 uncultured Planococcus sp.
CGTAGCATCATCCACAGCATCTACCGTGCCGTGAAGTCCCCCGATCGTAACGATGCGATCGCCACGTCTCAATTCAGACTGCATGTTGGCCGTCGTCTTCTGGCGCTTCTGCGCTGGACGGATAATAAAGAACCACATCAAAACGAACATTAGAAGTAAAGGTGATAACGCAATTAAAGTTTCCATTATTCATATTCCCCCTTTCACTCTCTATCTGTGTCTTTAGAAATTCTTTGCGTTTGGTTTATTGAAGCCGTAAGCCTCAAAAAATTCTTCGCGGAAATCTCCCAGGCGGTCCTCACGAATCGCTTGGCGCACCTGTTCCATTAAGTTTAACAGAAATTGCAGGTTATGATAACTAGTAAGTCGTATTCCGAACGTTTCATCTGCGCGAATTAAATGATGGACATATGCACGTGTGTAATTTTTGCACGTATAGCAATCACATTTTTCATCGATTGGGTTGAAATCGCGCTTGAACGCTGCGTTCTTGATGTTCAATCGGCCTGTGCTGGTCATCAATGTGCCATTACGGGCGATACGTGTCGGCAAGACACAATCGAACATATCAACGCCGCGAATGGCTCCATCAATCAACGAATCAGGTGATCCGACACCCATCAGGTAACGCGGTTTATTTGTCGGCATTAACGGTGTCGTAAATTCGAGCGCACGGTTCATGACATCTTTTGGTTCGCCAACGGATAGTCCGCCGATTGCGTATCCAGGGAAATCGAGTGACACAAGATCCTGGGCGCTTTGTTTACGAAGGTCTTCGTACTCACCGCCTTGGATGATGCCGAATAAACCTTGATCCTGTGGACGGGCATGCGCTTCCAGGCAGCGTTCCGCCCAGCGTGACGTGCGTTCCACACTTGATTTCATATATTCATGGCTAGCCGGGTAAGGCGGGCATTCGTCAAAAGCCATCATAATGTCCGATCCAAGGTCGTTCTGGATCTCCATCGCTTTTTCCGGGCTCAGGAATAATTTATCGCCGTTCATATGGTTGCGGAAATGGACGCCTTCTTCTTTGATATTGCGGAATTCGCTCAAAGAAAATACCTGGAAGCCGCCGGAATCCGTCAGAATCGGTCGATCCCAGTTCATGAATTTATGAAGGCCGCCCGCTTCTTTGATGACATCGTTTCCGGGACGCAGCCATAGATGGTACGTATTGCTGAGGATAATCCCGGCATTCATCGCTTTCAATTCTTCCGGTGACATTGTTTTAACAGTCGCTTGCGTGCCGACCGGCATGAAAGCAGGTGTTTCGAATGAGCCGTGCGGCGTATGGACAATACCAAGGCGTGCACCGGTTTGTTTACAGGTTTTGATGTGTTCATAACGGATTGCTTCAGTCATGATGAGTCTCCTTTTTCTGTGGTTCAATGAACATGGCGTCTCCAAAACTGAAGAATCGGTAGCGTTCATTTACTGCTTCGTTGTATGCGTTCAAAATATTATCCCGATTTGATAAAGCACTGACCAGCATCACCAGCGTCGATTTCGGCAAATGGAAATTCGTGATGAGTCCGTCGATTGCCTTGAATTCATAGCCAGGGAAGATGAAAATATCCGTCCAGCCGCTGTCTTCCTGGAGCTCACCGCCAAATTTATTGGCTACGGATTCAAGTGTCCGGGTCGACGTGGTGCCGACTGAAATCACGCGGCCGCCTTGTGCTTTCGTATTATTGATGAGTTCTGCCGTTTCTT
>CAZGMW010000483.1:0-1705 GCA_964526895.1 uncultured Planococcus sp.
TGAACTTGGCAAAAAGATTTTTGGCACGCTGAAAAACAAGCATGTCGTTATTCTAGGCGCCGGCAAAATGGGCGAACTGGCGATCAAGAACCTTAAAGGCAGTGGAGCGGACCGGATTACAGTCATCAACCGCACAGTTGAGAAAGCGGAAGTTTTGGCTGATAAATTTGGCGGCAAAGCGAAGCCGTTGAGTGAATTGCAATGTGCATTGCTGGATGCGGATATTCTTATTTCGTCAACTGGCGCACAGGATTTTGTCATCGATCTTGAACTGATGCAATTCGTTGAGAAATTGCGTAAAGGCAAACCTTTATTCCTTGTGGATATTGCAGTGCCCCGGGATATGGATCCGCGCATCGGCGATTTGCCGAATGTTTGCCTTTATGACATCGATGATATGCAAGGCATCGTCAACGCCAATCTGGCAGAGCGTGAACGGGCTGCTACACAGATCGTGACGATGATCGACAAGGAAGCCGGCCAATTCAATGACTGGCTGACGACTCTTGGCGTGGTGCCGGTGATTTCCGCTTTGCGTGAAAAAGCATTGGGCATTCAGGCTGAAACGATGGCGAGCATCGAAAACAAGATGCCGGATCTTACTGAACGTGAGAAAAAAATATTGAATAAACATACAAAATCGATCATTAACCAACTACTGAAAGAACCGATTCTTCAGGCCAAGGAAATGGCTGGTTCAGCGAAATCCCGTGATCAGCTGGAGTTGTTCCAGCAGATATTCGGCATTGAAGATGAAGTTCAGGTTCAGATAGAGCAACAGTCGAAAGCCGCTATGATCAAGGCTGAGAAAGTTGCAGAAGAAAAACAGAAACAAAAACAGGAATCACCGGGATATTCATTTTAATCGGTTTATAAGAGGCGTTTTCGTATCTGTATGTTAAAATGTAGATGCGAAGCGCCTTTAACTATGTAAATGAAGGGGAATGGGATGGCTGATATAACAATGGCAAGGCTGCATGAAGCTATGGTTATTCTATATGCTGTCAGCCTTGTTTTTTATTTTTTGGATTATGTATATAAAGAGAAAAAAGCCGCTCAGGTTGCAATGTCGCTGCTTGGCGGTGTTTGGTTGCTCCAGACGGTGTTCCTGATATTCTATATCATTGAAACACAGAGGTTTCCGATTCTGACCCTTTTCGAAGGTATTTATTTTTATGCATGGTTGCTTGTCACAGTATCTATTGTAATGAGGATATTTTATCGCTTTGATTTTGCGGTATTCCTGATCAATATCATCGGATTCATCTTTATGACAATCCATACCTTTGCCCCGGTTCAGATTGAACGGTCACCGGTCGGGGAATCGCTGATTTCGGAATTGCTGCTGATTCACATCAGTTTTGCAATCCTGTCCTATGCTGCATTTTCATTGTCTTTCGTTTTTTCCTTGCTCAATATTCTGCAATACCGGCTGTTGAAGCAGAAAAAATGGACCAAGCAATGGGACAGCCTGCCATCACTCGGACAGACTGAAAAAGGGATGTCGATTTCCATCGGCGTTGGAATTTCCCTGCTTTTCGTGTCTCTTGTACTCGGTCTGCAATGGGCGTACATAGCGCTCGTGGATTTCTCGATTTTAGATTTTAAAATCATCGGTTCATTTATTTTAGTGGTCGTCTATAGTATCGTTCTTGCGGCAAAACGGAAGGCATATCTTTCATGCTGTGGACAGCAAAATCGATTT
>CAZGMW010000484.1:0-1686 GCA_964526895.1 uncultured Planococcus sp.
AAGCAAAGAAACAAAGATTGTCCCTGCAATGATGAACAACGGGTCGAATATCCCTTGTACTTCTATAAATAAACGAATAATGACTAAAGCCAGGATAATTCCGATTCCGACTTGAAACCAAAGTTTATGTGTCAAAAGTTTCCCTCCTTTTATTTTAATGGTATACCCAGTTTACCATTAAATTATGTTATTATTGTTACTTGTTAAAGTGAACTTTTCTATCTTGGACGCGTCTACATCCTTGGTTGAACATATTATTACCAATAAGGAGTTATTTTAAATGGACCAATTATGGCTTACGATAAAATTTTTACTGCTCGGCTTGTTTCAAGGATTGACGGAACCGATTCCGATTTCCTCCAGCGGCCACCTGTTGATTGCACAGTATTTTCTTGATGTGGAAATAGAAGGCAGCGTCTCCACTTTTGCTCTGCTGGTCAATACTGCATCCCTGATCGCAGTGCTCATCATTTACCGCGAAGACATTCAGCGCCTGGTCGTCAACGGCTTAAGATATTTCAAAGTAAAAAACGAGGAAACCAAGCGTGATTTCATGTTCATCATTTACCTCTTAGTCGCTACAATTCCTGCAGCCATAATCGGTGTGCTTTTCCAGGATGCCATCGATGATTATTTATCGACTATTGTAACCGTCGGCATTACTTTGGTCATCACAGGAGTTGCACTTTGGCTGATCCGTGACATCCACGGCAAACGCAAAGACGGCAATATGACGATGAAAGACGCCATTATTATCGGTCTTGCTCAATCAGTGGCCCTGATTCCAGGCATCAGCCGCAGCGGCGCCACTATCGTAGCTGCGATGGCCCGGGGCATCAACCAGGAAACGGCGCTGCGCTTTTCGTTCCTCCTGTTCATCCCGATCAGCCTTGGCGGCGGCGTACTCAGCATCTCTGACATCCTGAATGATGATGATCTGTCCACATTGGCCGTTCCTTACACCATGGCTTTTATCGGCTCCCTGATCGCTACATATTTCTCACTGAAGTGGTTTATGAATATCATGGCAAAGGGTCAATTGAAGTATTTTGCGATTTATTGCTTTATTGTCGGTCCGCTTGTCATTCTCGCTTGGTTTTTGCTTAACTGATGAAATAAATTTGAAGCCGGCTGATCCCTTAACGGGGATCAGTTTTTTGTGCAGAATTCAGCCCTCTTATCATACGGAACTGAGTTGATGCGGTTTCACTTTGACAAAATTAAAATCAAAAAAACCCGGAAAAAGTTCCGGGCTTCGAAAATATTATTTATTAAAGAAATTGGCTGTATAAAACGGCTGATTTTCACTGTTAAATGCTGCTCCTACACCGAGGAAACCAAAATCCGGTTTGACAATGTTTTCGCGGTGGCCCATCGAATTCATGAGGCCTTCATGGGCGTAGATACTGCTGTACTGACCATATGCCAGATTTTCCCCGGCTACGAAAAATTCGATGCCATCATCCGCCATCCGGTCGAATGGTGACTTGCCTTCCTTATTGGTATGGTTGAAGTATCCATTTGCCGCCATATCTTCACTGTGCTTACGTGCAGTCAACATGGTTTGTTCATCCCACTTCAACAGCGGCAACTCACGCTGAATCCGGGCGGAATTCGTCAGCTCGAACAGCAAATATTCGTAGCCTTCACGAAGTTCATCATCGGGAGCCGCGTAAATTCCCGGCC
>CAZGMW010000485.1:0-1681 GCA_964526895.1 uncultured Planococcus sp.
CCGGGAATCGAAAAGAAAAAGAAGCCTATTCATGCGGTACCGAGAAAACCGGAAATTGATTTGAGTACAAAATTGCCACCTGGCACCAAACAGATTTTTGATGAAAGAGGAGCGGATGGTCTGGCTAAGTGGATTCACGAGCAGGATGAAGTCCTCCTGACGGACACGACTTTCCGTGATGCACATCAATCTCTCCTGGCTACACGTGTACGGTCATTTGATATGTTTGCTGTCGCAAAAGAGACGGCGCATTTGCAGCAAGACCTGTTCTCGATGGAGATGTGGGGAGGCGCAACATTCGATGTCTCATACCGTTTCCTGAAGGAAGATCCTTGGCATCGCTTGATCAAATTGCGTGAACAGATGCCGAACGTCTTGTTCCAAATGCTGTTCCGGGGAGCAAATGCCGTAGGCTATAAAAATTATCCTGATAATGTCATCCGTGACTTTGTAAGAAAATCGGGCGAAGCGGGCATCGATGTGTTCCGGATATTCGACAGCCTGAACTGGATCAAAGGCATGGAAGTGGCTATCGACGAAGTGAGGCAGAGCGGAAAAGTTGCAGAAGCAGCTATCTGCTATACAGGAGATATTCTTGATCCGAGCCGCGATAAATACACCGTGCAATATTACAAAGACATGGCAAAAGAACTCGAAGCATCTGGCGCACATATCCTGGCCATCAAAGATATGGCGGGGCTCCTTAAACCTGAAGCGGCTTACCGTTTGGTTTCTGAATTGAAGGATACGGTGTCATTGCCGATACACCTTCACACTCACGACACCAGCGGAAACGGCATTTATATGTATTCGAAAGCCATCCAGGCAGGTGTTGATATCGTTGATACGGCGCTTGGCTCAATGGCTGGGTTAACATCACAGCCAAGTGCCAATTCGCTCTATTATGCGATGAACGGCAGCGGCCGCGAAGTCCGTATGGATATTCAAGCAGCAGAAAAGCTTTCACATTATTGGGAAGACGTGCGTAAATATTACAGCGATTTTGAAAGCGGCATGAACAGTCCGCATTCAGAAATCTATGTTCACGAAATGCCGGGCGGTCAATACAGCAACCTTCAGCAACAGGCAAAAGCTGTAGGGCTGGGAATGCGCTGGGAAAATGTCAAGGAAATGTATTCCCGCGTCAATATGCTTTTCGGGGATGTTGTTAAAGTAACACCTTCTTCGAAAGTTGTAGGAGACATGGCCCTGTTCATGGTTCAGAATGACCTGGATGAAAACACAGTTATAACTCGTGGTGAAACCATTGATTTCCCTGAATCGGTCATTGAATTCTTCGAAGGCTATATCGGGCAGCCGCATGGCGGATTCCCGGAAGAATTACAGAAAGTGGTTTTGAAAGAACGTAAACCGATAACCGTTCGTCCAGGCGAATTGCTTGAACCTGCCGACTTTGACGAAATCAGTAAAAAGCTATATGAAAAACTTGATCGACCAGTCACTAGCCATGAAGTACTGGCTTACGCCCTATATCCGAAAGTTTTCGATGAATACAGCGTAACAAATAAAACATTTGGAGATGTATCGGTCTTAGATACGCTTACTTTCCTATATGGCATGAGACTCGGAGAAGAAATTGAAGTCGAGATCCAAAAAGGGAAGACTCTGATCATCAAAATGGTTTCCATTGGAGAACCGCAAAAAGACGGCACCCGTTCCA
>CAZGMW010000486.1:0-1671 GCA_964526895.1 uncultured Planococcus sp.
TAAAAAAGCGTTGCAGCTAACCGGTCAGGTTAGCGGCAACGCTTTTTGCTTATATTCAGATTAATATTTATACGACTGGCCGCCGTCGATTGGAATAACGGAAGCATTGATGAATTTTGCAGCATCGGAAAGCAGGAAAGCAACCAGGTTGCCGACTTCTTCCGGTTTACCGAAACGCTTCATCGGATTGACGCTGACAAATTCCTTGCCGGCCGCTTCCCAATTATCTCCCGCCATCTGTTTCAAAGATCCTTCAACCATCGGTGTCATGATAGCACCAGGAGCGATGGCATTGATGCTGACGCCGAACTCACCGTACTCGATGCCGGAGTTGCGCGTCAAGCCGACAACGCCGTGTTTGCTAGCCGCGTAGCCGGACTGGTTGCCGACACCGCGGATCCCGCCGACTGATGCGGTGTTGACGATTGAACCGTGACCTTGTTCTTTCATGACTTTGAGTACATATTTCATGCCGTAGAAAACACCGTTCAAGTTAACATTGACGACTTTCTCAAATTCATCTGAGCCATATGCTTCGGTCAGATTTTGTTTGCCTTCGATACCGGCATTATTGAAGAATCCATCAATTTTACCGAATTTCTCGACTGTGAAGTCCACATAGTTTTTCACATCTTCTTCATTGGTTACGTTCGCTTCCACCGTTTCGATCTGCGCGCCTGAAGCAACGGCAAGAATCTCTTTCTTGCTTTCTTCCAATCCATCCTTGTTCATATCGACAAGTACGAGTTTGCCGCCTTCCTTGGCAATTGATACGGCTGCAGCGCGTCCGAGTCCAGAGCCCCCGCCAGTGATGATGACGACTTTGTCTGTGTAATCAATCATTGATCATCTCTCCTTTTTTATGGTTATGCTAAACTGAAATAAAAGCTTCTATTTCACTGTATACCCGGCGAAAAACAAGCTCAACCAGTAGAAAATCCGGCTTTGTCGAGTAAATCGACAACTCGGGGAAATGTGTCGATTCTGGAGGAATAAAAGATGGAAATGAATACAGAAAAGCTTTCACCGCAAGCGCTTCGAACGAAGGGACATTTCAAGCAGGCATTTACCGAACTCATCAACGAAAAAGGATACAGCCATGTCTCGGTGACGGATATTGTCCAGCGGGCACAGTATAACCGCGCAACATTTTATCTCCATTATCTGGACAAACCTCATCTTATGGAAGAATTGAAACAAGGGATGTTCGAGCAGATCAAAAGGAAAAGCATGGAGCGCTATGCACCGGGAAAAGTCATTACGACCGAGTCCCTTGATACCAATTCGTTCGAACTGGTGTCATTCATCTACGATAATCGCAGCTTTTTTAACCTCTACCTGCTGGAAGACACCATTCCCGGCTTGTCCCAGGATTTGCCGCAAGCTATTTTCGAATTGCTGGACGAGCAATTTACGCTCGTGGCAACGGGTAAGCACAATCTCAATTCAAAAAAATTTAAATTGTATATGGCGCACGGCACAGCTGTGCTGATCCTGGATTGGGCACGCAACGGCTATCATGAATCGCCGCGGGAAATTACCGGTGAGCTGATCCTCATCATCCAGGCGTTTGCCGTCGGATTTCGTGTGGGGTGACAGAAAACAGCCGCCCCTCAAGTGTAAATTACAGAGAAACGGGAAGGTAGAAAGGAGAATGAGAAAGGAGAGAAA
>CAZGMW010000487.1:0-1663 GCA_964526895.1 uncultured Planococcus sp.
AAATTGTGCAGAAGGATCCGTGAAGCCGGATCCTTTTTTTGTGTTAGAATAGCAGTATTGAAAAATTCGGAGGCACACGATATGACTGATTTTTTTGAACGGAAAAAGCAGCAGCTTGGCGTGGAATTGAATAAGATTCAGCGGAAAGCGGTGGAGCGGACAGAAGGGCCACTCCTGCTTTTGGCATGTCCGGGTTCAGGGAAGACAACGACTATGATCATGAGGACCGGTTATCTGATCGAAGAGAAAAACATCCCCCCTCACCGGATCAAAGCGATAACTTTCAGTAAAGCATCTGCCAATGATATGCGGGATCGCTTTAAACGTTTTTTTCCTGAAATCACACCGGTGGACTTCTCGACCATCCACAGTCTGGCTTTTCGCATTACGAGAGAATATCTTACGGATTCCCGGTATATGATGATTGAAGGCAGTGAAACGAATGGTCTCCACAAAAAACGCCTGTTGAAGGAAATGTATCAAACTGAAAATGATGAACCCGCAACAGAAGACCAGCTGGAGGAACTGATGTCCTTCATCAGCTTTGTAAAAAATAAGATGCTGCCGAGAGAACGTTGGGCCGGTTTGAAAGAGCCGTTTACTGGAGCGGCTGAAATCCTGAGAACTTACGAAGCATTCAAAGAAAATCACGATATCCGGCTGGTGGATTTTGATGACATGCTGACTTTAGCCAATGAAGCACTGGAAAAAGACACCGGACTCCTTTTGAAGTATCAGAAAAAATGGGATTATGTTATGACCGATGAAAGTCAGGATACCTCAATGGTCCAGCATGCGATTGTGGAAAAGCTGGTCGCCCGGCACCAGAACCTTTGTGTCGTCGCGGATGACGACCAGTCGATCTACACCTGGCGGGCAGCGGAACCGACTTACTTGCTGAAATTCAAAGATGTTTATCCAAACGCTTATATCATGAAAATGGAACGGAATTACAGATCTTCCGGAACGATTGTCAGTGCTTCGAATTTATTCATCAAAGCCAATAAAAAACGGCACGACAAAAATATGTTCACCAAACAAGAACAAGGGCCTCCGATAATATTGAAGCGTCTGGCATCCGAAGACGCTCAATTGAAATACCTGATGAAGCAATTGTCACAATTGAAGAGCTTCGGGGACGTTGCAATTCTTTACCGCAACAATTCCTCTTCTACTCTGTTGATGAGTGAACTTGACCGCCTGGGCATCCCTTTTTACATGAAGGATGCGGACAACCGCTTTTTCTCCCATTGGATTGTGGAAGATATGCTGAATTTCATGCGATTCAGCCTGAAGCCGGAACGTGTCGACATCTATTCGAAAATCGCTTCCAAGACAAATGCCTATTGGTCCGGAAGCCAATTGCGTTTTCTCAGCCGGATGAAGCCTGGAGACACGCATGCACTGGATGACATCCCGAGAAGCGTCACGATGAAAGACTACCAGTTGAAAATCGTCGCTGAACAAAAAAAGTGGTTTGAAGCGATGCGTGCGATGAAGCCATTGAAAGTCATCCGCACTATCCGGTCCGACCTTGGCTATGACCAAATGCTTGCGAGCCGCGCTGAAAAATTCGGTATGCGTTTGAATTATCTTTCCCAGATACTCGTGACACTCGAACAAATCGCAGAACCTCTTTCTTCTATGGTGGAATTTGCAAAAC
>CAZGMW010000488.1:0-1657 GCA_964526895.1 uncultured Planococcus sp.
AGGCGGGATGGATACAATCGATCCGGAGCAAGTGGATCAAACAGCGCCTTTTGATAATCCGGGTGTGACACAAATCGATGAAGACACATACCAGGTGGCGATCGTGGCCAGCGCATTCAGCTACACGGGGGAGGACCTCCGGGTGCCGGCCGGAAAAGAAATTCTTTTTAAAGTAACCAGCAAGGATGTCGTCCACAGCTTCACCATTGATGACACGAAAGTGAACATGATGGTCGTTCCGGGCCAGATTACGACACGTGCCTATACTTTCGACAAACCCGGCAAGTATTTGATTCTTTGCAATGAATACTGTGGCACGGGCCACCATTTTATGTTTACAGAAATTGAGGTGTACTAAGCATGATTGCTCTGCAAGATCGTAAATTGGCATTATGGTATATCGGCGTTGCCTACGTTGCTTTCCTGATTGGAACACTGATGGGGCTGCTGCAAGTCTTTATCCGAAACGACAAGCTCCAATTGCCGGCATGGCTGGATTATTATCAAATTTTAACGGCACACGGCGTGCTGCTCGCACTTATTTATACAACTTTCTTCATCTTCGCATTCTTTGTTACCGGCATGAGCAAAAGCATTGGAACATTCGGGCCGAAAGTAAGCCTCGTTTCCTGGATCGGTTTCTGGGTGACACTGATCGGTACCGTACTGGCAACTGCCATGATCGTTGCTGGTGAAGCATCCGTACTTTATACATTCTATGCTCCACTTATGGCTAGCGGCTGGTATTACGTCGGTCTTGCGCTATTCGTAGTCGGCACATGGATCTCAAGTTTCGCGCTGATCGGCCATTACCGCGTATGGCGCAAAAATAATAAAGGCGAATTGAGTCCGTTATTCGCATTCATGACAATCACAACTATCGTACTTTGGCTGATTGCTTGTCTGGGTGTTGTGGCAACTGTGTTATTCCAATACATTCCATGGGCGTTCGGCTGGACAGATTCGATCAATGTTGAATTAAGCCGTTCATTGTTCTGGTATTTCGGACATCCACTCGTGTATTTCTGGTTATTGCCGGCATACATCGCCTGGTATGTGATCGTACCGAAAATCCTGGGTGTCAAAGTTTTCAGTGATTCCTTAGCTCGTTTGGCGTTTGTCCTATTTATCCTGTTCTCGATTCCGGTTGGTTTCCACCATCAATTAACAGAACCGGGCATCTCGAACTTCTGGAAATTCCTGCAGGTCGTCTTAACGTTCATGGTTATCATTCCATCACTTATGACAGCCTTCACAATGTTCGCGAACTTTGAAATTTCAGGACGCAAAAAAGGCGCAACCGGCCTTTTTGGCTGGTTCAAGAAATTGCCTTGGAGAGACGTTCGCTTCACATCCATCTTCATCGCGATGGCATTCTTCATTCCTGGCGGAGCGGGCGGTATCATCAACGCAAGTTTCCAATTGAACGAAGTTGTCCATAACACGCTTTGGATTGTTGGACATTTCCACATCACGGTCGGCACGCCGGTCGCGATGACATTCATGGGTATCACATTTTGGCTCATCCCGTATTTAACGGGGCGCAAATTCACTAAAGCCATGCAGAAGCTGGCATTCGTCCAGATCATCACCTGGTCGATCGGCATGCTGCTGATGTCGACTTCCCAGCACATTCTGGGTTTGCTCGGAGCACCGC
>CAZGMW010000489.1:0-1657 GCA_964526895.1 uncultured Planococcus sp.
TTTGGACTGTTATCTTCAATTCCCGTATAATGAATTTTATGGATGTGTACGGGCGAATTTTTTTAGGAGGAAATAAATTGAGTAAAATTAAAAATGAACTTATTAGAGTAATACCTTTAGGCGGCGTCGGAGAAATCGGCAAAGCAATGTATGTAATTGAAATTGACGAAGATCTCTTCATAGTGGACAGCGGACTGATGTTCCCGGAAGATGAAATGCTGGGAGTGGACATCGTTATTCCGGATGTCACTTATCTTGAAGAAAATAAAGACCGTGTAAAAGGGATTTTCCTTACACACGGCCACGAAGACGCGATAGGGTCCATTGCCTATTTGCTGAAGAAAGTACAGGCGCCGGTCTATGGATCGAAATTGACGATCGGCCTTGCAAAAGAGCATGTGAAAGAACAAGGCTCTTTAAAGCAGGTGAAGTTTTTTGAAGTGACCAATAAGAGCCGCATGAATTTTGATACTACGCATGTGACATTCTTCCATACAACTCACAGTATACCGGATGCGCTTGGAATTGTATTCCACACCTCAGAAGGAGCGATCGTCCATACAGGCGAATTTAAATTCGACCAGGCAGCGAAGGGCAGTTACCGCCCGGATATTGCGAAAATGGCGAAATTAGGTGAAGACGGTGTACTCATGCTTTTATCGGATTCAACAGAAGCAGAACGCCCTGGCCACACAACATCTGAAATTGTTATTTCTGACCATCTTCATTCGGAATTCCGTAAAGCCGAAGGAAGAATTCTTGTATCGCTGTATTCATCGAATTTTATCCGCATCCAGCAGGTCTTTGATATTGCGCAGCTTACCGGCAAAAAAGTGGCTGTAGTGGGCAGAAGCCTTGAAAGCAGCTATGAAGTGGGAGTGCGCCTTGGCTATTTGAATGCTGGGGAAGACACAGTGATTTCACTGAAAGATCTGGATAAATACCGTGACGAGGAAGTAGTCATCATCGTGACCGGCAACCAGGGTGAACCTTTGGAAGCTCTTGATAAGATGGTCCGCAAACAGCATAAAGATGTGCGGATCAAAGAAACGGATACCGTTCTGATTACGTTTACGCCTTCACCAGGCATGGAAGTGCCAATGTATCAGACCATGAATAAATTGGCGAAAGCCGGCGCTCATGTGCTGACATCAAGCAAAAAAGTACACGTTTCCGGGCACGGCAGCCAGGAAGACTTGAAAATGATGCTGAACATGATGAAACCGAAATATTTCATCCCGATCCAGGGAGAATATAAAATGCTGATTGCGCACTCTAAATTGGCTCAGCAAGTCGGTTTACAAAAATCCCAGATCTTTATCGCTGATAAAGGGGATATTGTAGAGTATAAAGCCGGAAAAGTCCGTATGAGCGGCAGAGTCACTGCAGGTAATGTATTGATCGACGGAATCGGAATCGGGGATGTCGGAAACATCGTCCTTCGTGACCGCAAGTTGCTTTCGCAGGATGGCATTTTCATCGTAGTCGTAACACTGAACCGCAAACAGAAAAAAATTGCTTCCGGTCCAGAAATGATATCAAGAGGATTTGTCTACGTCCGTGAATCAGAAGAATTAATGGACGAGTCGGCAAAACTCGTAACAAAAGTTGTGGAAAAATACGTAACGCGTGAAAAGTTTGAATGGAATAACATCAC
>CAZGMW010000490.1:0-1646 GCA_964526895.1 uncultured Planococcus sp.
CATGCTTTACTTGTCGACCATACTGGATTTGTATAACAACGAAGTGATCGCCTACAAAGTCAGCGACACGCAAAATGCCCAACTCGTGTTGGATACACTGGAACTGGCTTGCCGGAAACGGAATACGGCTGGAACCATTCTGCACAGTGATCAAGGTGCCCAGTATACATCCCGTGCGTTTCAACTGGCGACAAAAGAAAACGGCATTATCACCAGCATGTCCCGCAAAGGAAACTGCTTTGATAACGCCGTCATCGAATCCTTCCACTCCTCGCTAAAGTCGGAAGAATTCTACACCCTGGAAAGGGTGCACCTAACCAATGCCATTGTACAACAAAAAGTGGAAGATTACATGTATTATTACAACTACATACGACCGTTCCAAAAATTAAACTGCCATTCCCCGATTGAGTATCGGACAATGGCAGCCTAGGTGTTTTTTCTTGTGTCTCATATTACCGGGTCAGTTCAACATTTCTGTTCCCGGCTCAGCCGCTTTTTTATTCCATTACTTTTCCGCTTCCCGCGCAGCCTTCACACTATTCGGATCAAAAAACTTATCGACCAAATCATAGATCGTAATGAGTTCATAGAGAATCTTGAACTCCGGCGGGAACAAGGTAGGGTGCATGGCATCGCTGGTCGAGATGCCTTTACTGTCTTCCCAGAAAAAGTCGGTGATGATTTTTAATTGGCGTTGATGCGTTTCATGGTCGTATGCATTGGAATTCTGCAAATCGTCGGCGAGTTCCGCAACGGCGCGCATAATGATATTGCGCTCAGCTTGTGACCACTTGATATCTTGGAAGGGAATACTGAGCAGTGCGTTCACATGAAACTCCAGGTTATGTAAAAAGAGCAATTGCCTCTCCGCCATGCGAAGCTCGGTTTCCCGGTCACGGATGCGGGGGTAGAGACTGAAATCATCCCGGTGGTAATGGATCAATTTCTCCGTCTTTCTGATTTCCGTCGTCAGCTGCTTCACAAGCGCCTTGTCTTCACGAAGATTCGCGTCCTCCTCAAAGAGGATAGTGTGGAACGTGTGCTCGAGCATCGTTCCTGCCCGTTCACTGATGTTTTGGATGCTCTTCAGAATATCTGCCCGGTAATTCGGTGGGAAAACGAACATGTTCACAGCAGTGGACACAAGCAAACCGATCGTCGTTGTCCCTAAGCGAATAAAGAAAGAGACAAGGACATGATCGTGGATAACTTCGATCATCGCGACGGACGTCAATGTGGCAACGAGCAAACCGGCGTGCAGCTTGAGTTTGTAACAGACCAGAATCGTGGCGACTGCTGCGAGTGTATAGGTGATCGGGGCATTCCCGAAGAGTGTGATGAAGATAACGGCGAATGCAGAACCGATCGCAGATGCCGGGAAGCGCACAAGTCCTTTTTTGATCGAATCGCTGACAGTCGGCTCAATCGTGACAATTGCCGTGATGACCGCGAAGACGGGCGGCCAGCCGAACCAGAGACAGATCGTGGCTGTTAAGAATATGGCCAGCCCTGTTTTCAAAATCCGGCTGCCATTGAAATGAAAGGATCGCATCATAATTGGACCACTTTCTCCTTTGCGTAATTTTTTCACTGAAGTTCAGTATATCACCGATTTCTCTAAGGTTTCTATGTCAATTAATATT
>CAZGMW010000491.1:0-1299 GCA_964526895.1 uncultured Planococcus sp.
AAATCAGCTGACGCCTGTGAATTCTGGCTCGGCAAGCCCTTTATAGAAGTTATGACTAAATTTAATGGAGCATAGATTGGCTTTGGCGCTGAACGCGTTCAGAGCTTTTTGCTGTTTCCCGGGAAAGGAGGAATCTTCATGAATCATATTTTAGAAGCGTTTTCAGAGGATTCTCAAGTACAAAAATTAATTGCCGATTTGAAAAAAGGGCAGGATCACCAACTGATTTCAGGATTATCAGGCAGCGGGCGCACTTTCTTCTATCGCACACTTTACGGAGAGCTCGAGGCACCGATGCTGATTGTGACACCGAATTTGCTGCACGCCCAACGCGTTTACGACGATCTCGTGAAACTGCTGGGGGAAGAGCTGGTCCACTTATATCCGGCTGAAGAATTGATTGCCGCGGATGTCTCTTTTTCTGGTCCAGAACTTCGTGCTCATCGAATCGATACACTCGACCATATGGCGAATACCGGAAAAGGCATCTACATCACGCCGGTCGCCGGTATGCGCAAATTATTGCCTTCACGGCAACAATGGGCTAAATCGACCTTACGTGTAAAAGACGGGGAAGAGCTGGATACGGATGAATGGTTATTGAAGTTGGTGGCTATGGGTTATTCCCGTACCACCATGGTGACAGCACCTGGTGAATTTGCTTTGCGCGGCGGTATCCTTGATGTCTATCCACTGAATTTTGAACATCCGGTCCGCATTGAATTATTCGATACAGAAGTCGATTCCATTCGTGTGTTTGATGCAGAAGATCAGCGTTCGTTGAAAAAAATCGCTTCTTTATGCATTTTGCCGGCAAGTGAACTGGTGCTTGATAAATCGCAAAGAACCGCTTTGGCTGAGCGTATTGAAGAGCAATTGGCGATTACATTGAAGAAAACAAAAGCTGACGATACGAAAGAGTTATTGCTTCAATTCATTCAGCATGACATTGAAATGCTGCGCCAGGGCGATATCCCGGACCAGGCAGCGAAATATGCATCATTGGTAGAAACTCAATCTGCTTCTTTGGGTGATTATTTCCCGGGAAATGGTTTTGTGTTTTTTGATGAATTGGGTCGCATACAGGAAATGACGGATACGCTGGAACGTGAAGAAGGCGAATGGATCGTCTCGTTATTAGAGGAAGGGAAATTCCTTCAAGGCGTCAATCTTTCATACACCTTCCGAGAGCTCATACATCAATTGGAACAGAAAATGACGTACCTGTCTTTATTCGTCCGTACCTTCCCGGGAAATAATCGCCCAAAGAAGCAGATTGGGTTTCTACCAATGATGCGT
>CAZGMW010000491.1:1309-1646 GCA_964526895.1 uncultured Planococcus sp.
TATCGATCAAAAAATCCATTGTCTTTTCCAGTAAACCAATGCAGTCTTTTCATGGACAGATGAATTTATTGAAGGCAGAAATGGAACGTTGGGTGATGGGGAAATTCCGTGTTTTTGTCATAGCGGAAGGCGATGAGCGGCTGCGGAAAGTCCGCTCGGTGCTGGAAGATTATGATATTGAAGCCGAAATTCTTACGGATTCTACAACAGTGCAGCCTGGCAAGGTCTATTTGGCGGACGGAGATCTGGCCAACGGTTTCGAAATGTCCTTGCAGCGCTTTGCCGTCATTACCGATTCGGAATTATTCAAACAGCAGCCGAAGAAAAAGACGCGTGC
>CAZGMW010000492.1:0-1638 GCA_964526895.1 uncultured Planococcus sp.
GCACCAGCCATTTTCTCATCCTATTAAAATCCGCACAAAACGTCACCAGCACCGGTGCATCGACCACCATCGACTGCTCCATATGTGCTTCGTACAACTTCTCGCGCAGCTCCTTATCTTTCGTTACGACGATTGAATAGGTCTGCATATTGCCGCTCGAAGACGCCCGTATGCCAGCCTCCAATATTTCATCCAGCAATTCCTGGCTGATATCGCGGTCCTCGTATTCCCGTATCGATTTATGCCCATGTATCACGTCTGTCAATTCCAACATCATCACTCCTTACGAAAACTATAGCATTAATAGGAATGTTCTGAAAACGGTTATATTAAAGAAACATAATCGCTAAGGCAAGCTAAATTGAATACTAAAAAGGATATGGACTCGGCAAAAGCCGGCCCCATATCCTTTTCTTTGATGTGTAATTTACTTTTACTCGCTGGTCTTTGAACGGTTCATTCTGCTAAATCAATTTTTAGCGGATTGACTGACGTCATGAACTTTTAAGTACTGAGTTTTATACTGTTGCTGTTTTTATTGAAGTCAGCTCTCTACTATTTACGTGCCCATGCAGTAATGGCTGCAATATCTTCCGGACTGGTTTTGCAGCAGCCTCCGATAATCTGTGCCCCGGCTTCATGCCAACGCTGTGTGTTAGCGGAAAAAGGCGTCAAAGAAGACCCTTCACTCCATGTTTTACTCGTTGCATCGTACTCCTCACCAGAGTTGGGATAAACAATTACCGGTTTAGAAGATTGACTTTTTACTTCTTTGATCAAAGATTCTATGTACTGCGGCGCTGAACAATTGATGCCGATTGCAGCTGCCTGCTCTACTCCATCCAGCCATTTTGCGCAATTGGAAATTTTTTCTCCATCACTAATGTGAGAGCCATCCTTTGCACTAAAGCTGAACCATGCATAAACTTCCGGAAATTCCTTTAATACTTTTACGATTGCTTTAGCTTCTGCGAGACATGGAATGGTTTCGCAAGCTAAAATATCTGCGCCCGCTTCCACCAGTACCCGGATTCTTTCTTTATGGAAGGCAATTAATTCATCTTCACTTACAGCGTAATCACCGCGATATTCGGAGCCATCTGAAAGAAAAGCCCCATAGGGTCCAACAGAGGCTGCAATTAACGGCTTCGGTCTGTTCGACTTATCTTCTAATTCCGCCCAAAACTCATCACGAACTTCTGCCGCAATTTGAACAGACATCCGGATTAAGCCAATTGCTTCTTCTTCAGTCAATCCTCTTTCTTTATAACCTTCTATAGTTGCCTGATAGCTGGCAGTAATGGCACAATCAGCCCCTGCCTGAAAATAATCCAGATGCACTTTCTTGATCATTTCCGAATTTTCCACTAATATCTTTGCCGACCATAGACTATCATTCAAATCACATCCATAATTCTCAAGTTCTGTAGCCATTGCGCCATCAAGAATCATGAGAGGAAAGTTGTTTACTATTTGTTCAATCGGATTCATTTTAAAACTTCCTTTCCATATTCAGATTCTTTCCACACCTTTTAATTGTTTCTTGTTGCTTTGCTTAAAAATTGCTTCGTTCTTTCCATTTTAGGATGATTAAACATTTGTTCAGCTGTTCCTTCTTCAACGATGATACCGTCCTCC
>CAZGMW010000493.1:0-1629 GCA_964526895.1 uncultured Planococcus sp.
GAAGTGCGGTTGTCGCAGCTGCAGGTGTTGGTGCGCACCGCGAAAAAGGCGGGAAAAAAAGTCATTCTGCACGCCGATCTGATTCAGGGGCTGAAGGCGGATGCTTACGGAATGGAGTTTCTGGTCAGGGAGATCAAACCAGACGGCATCATTTCGACGCGCGGCAATGTGATTGCGCTGGCGAAGAAGAATAATCTGCTGACGATTCAGCGGCTGTTCTTATTGGACAGTCAGGCGCTGGAGAATAATATTAAGCAGATTGCCCAGGTCAAACCGGATTATATCGAATTATTGCCGGGCATCATTCCGTCTGTGATTGAGGAAGTCTACCAGAAAACCGGTATACCGATCATTGCGGGCGGGCTGATCCGTACTGCGGAAGATGTTGAATTGGCATACAGCGGCGGAGCCCGGGCAATATCCACTTCGCAGTCCGAGCTGTGGTAGGGATGATGTGTTGACCGCGCTTTCAAAAGCTGATAAATTAGAATGACAAGTTAAGAATTGTGTAAGAGAAGTGGAGACCTGCACTGTGACGGACAAATTCTGTTTGGGAATTTGTTCGTTCAGTGTGGGTTTTTATATTTTGAGGGCTTGCGGAAGATATCACGGATTTTGGAGGAGAGCTACTTGAAGAAAGAATATATTTTATCGATAGATCAAGGCACCACAAGTTCACGGGCTATACTGTTCAATCATAAAGGAGAAATTATCGAGACTGCCCAGCGGGAATTTGAACAATTCTTCCGGAAACCTGGATGGGTGGAACATGATGCCAATGAAATCTGGACATCAGTTCTTGCTTGTGTGGCCGAGGTTTTGCGGAAATCGGATATCGATCCAAGTCAGATTGCCGGAATCGGCATCACGAATCAACGCGAGACAGCTGTCGTGTGGGACCGCAACACCGGAAAACCGATTTGCAAAGCGATCGTCTGGCAATCGCGCCAGACAGATGGCATCTGCAAAGAGCTGAAAGAGCAGGGGCACGAAGAGCTGTTCCGCAAAAAAACGGGCCTGCTGATCGATGCTTATTTCTCCGGCACGAAAGTGAAATGGATGCTGGACAACGTGGAAGGTGCGCGTGAAAAAGCGGACAACGGCGATTTAATGTTCGGCACCATCGATTCATGGCTCGTCTATAAATTGTCCGGCGGCAAAAAACATGTGACGGATTACAGCAACGCTTCTCGCACGTTAATGTATAATATCTACGATTTGGAATGGGACGAAGAACTATTGGACATTCTGACAGTGCCGTAAAGCATGCTGCCGGAAGTCTGCCAATCGTCTGAAGTCTACGGAGAAACAATCGACTATCATTTCTTCGGACACAACGTGCCGATCGCCGGCATTGCCGGTGACCAGCAAGCTGCTTTATTCGGTCAGGCATGCTTTGAAAAAGGGATGGCGAAAAACACTTACGGTACGGGATGCTTTATGCTGATGAACACAGGAGAACAAGGCGTTCAGTCTGAGCACGGCTTGCTTACGACCTTAGCCTGGGGTGTCGATGGCAAAGTGGAATATGCACTCGAAGGCAGTATTTTCGTTGCTGGTTCCGCGATTCAATGGCTGCGTGACGGTCTAGAGCTGCTGGACCATGCACCGGAAAGCGAAGCGCTTGCA
>CAZGMW010000494.1:0-1628 GCA_964526895.1 uncultured Planococcus sp.
GATGCTTCTTCAATTAAGATAAAAACTGAAGGAGGAATTTTTATATGTACCAGTCAGCAAAGGAATTGGAGACGATTTTTTCAACAGAAGCTGTTTTCTACAGGTTATGGGCGAACAATGTAAATCATCTGTGCAGAAGTGTCGCTTATATTCGCAGGAAAGAATCTGAAACATTTGGGACCGATGCGTTGTTTGTACTGTTGAATCCGGGAAAAAGTCTGCCGATTGACGGGGAAGACGCCATACCATTATTAACGGCTGATGTGGATCTATTGCCGATATTGCCAGCCACTCCTGATAATACGATGCTTCAGCTGATGCGCTTGATGGAGCGCATGGAATGGAATCATGTCCAGATCATCAATTTGACGGATTTACGGACGGGGAAATTCAGTGAGTATTTGGAAAGCCAGAAGTTAATGAAGGCACAAGAAGACAGCCGCCATAGCATCTTTTCGATTGACCGCTATCCTGAATTGTTGGACATTGTGGAAGGGGTCGACAATATTATTGCAGGTTGGGGAACCAAACCGGAAATCATCGGTCCTGCGGAAGAAGCCTATACGATTTTGTCGGAACTCGGAGATGTGAGAGGTGTTCCTTATCTTAAACATCCGCTTTTTTATCATCCTTTTCCTTGGCTTCAAACAAAGTGCATCAAATGGCTGGATGATATGGAAGAGCAATTGAAAAAAACAGCCGAAATCATTTAGAAGAAGGAATAAAAATATAAATTATGCAAACAAAAAAACGTCCATGGGGACGTTTTTTTGTTTATCGGCTGCGAATTTTTGACAGCAAACGAAGTATTTCCAGATAGAGCCAGATCAATGTAACAAGCAACCCGAAAGCTCCGTACCATTCAAAGTACTTCGGTACACGGCTGGCTGCAGCATTTTCGATATAGTCAAAATCGAGCACCAGATTCAATGCGGCAATAATGACGATGACGACGCTTATGGCGATGCCGATCGGAGAAGAATCGTGCAAATAAGGAATATTGAATCCAAAGAATCCTCCGATGAACGAAACGATATAGACAAGGAAAATGGCTCCTGTGGCAGCGACAACGCCCATTCTGAAGTTTTGTGTGACTTTGATTAATCCTGATTTATAGATCAGCAGCAAACTCAATAGAACAGCAATCGTCAACAGGACTGCCTGGAAAACGATGCCGCCATATTGGGCTTCGTATTGAGCGGAAATCGCCCCGAGGAATAATCCTTCAAGCAACGCATAAAGCGGTGCTGTAAACGGTGAAACTTTGGGTACAAAAATGGTGATCAATGCCACAACCAGACCACCGATTGCACCTATTAATATAAGAGGCAACACGCTGTCCGGATTTTCCACGAATTGATTCCATGAATAGACGAACGTGGCCAGCACCAGAAGTATGAGGATAAATGTTTTATTGACGGTACCGCCAATAGTCATTGTCTTGCCGGAGCCGATCGAATCAAATTTTTCAAACGCTTCTTTTTTCAGACTTGGATTTCCGCTTCTCAAAAATTTTCACCTCTTCATTTTCTATCTATATAAGTTGAACTAATAAACCTCTAGTAGTCGATAATCCGCAAAACAGCTCCGCTTTCCTGGCGGCTCGCGCTAAGCTAACTCGGACCTTC
>CAZGMW010000495.1:0-1627 GCA_964526895.1 uncultured Planococcus sp.
AAACGGCAATCTGGAGCCATATTTTTTCAAGAGGGTTGCTGTCGCAGCCAATCGAGGTGGAACCGCGGGTCATAACGTACTCGTCCTCGGACTTAATGTCCGGGACGTGTGCGATTTTTTTATTTTATGGAGGTAATTTTATGTCAATGGAAGAAATAGTATCGTTAGCAAAACACAGAGGCTTTGTATTCCCAGGCTCTGAAATTTACGGAGGCTTGGCAAACACATGGGATTACGGTCCGCTTGGCGTCGAACTTAAAAACAATGTCAAAAAAGCATGGTGGAAAAAATTTGTACAGGAATCCCCTTATAATGTTGGTCTTGATGCGGCAATCCTGATGAATCCGAAAACCTGGATCGCTTCGGGCCACGTCGGTAATTTCAATGATCCGATGATCGACTGCAAGAGCTGCAAATCACGTTTGCGCGCTGATAAATTGATCGAAGAAGCTTTGGATGCCAAAGGAATCGAAATGATCGTCGACGGATTGTCGTTCGAAAAAATGGCTGAATTGATCGAAGAACATTCAATCGATTGCCCGGTTTGCGGCAAGCATGACTTTACCGAAATCCGCCAGTTCAATCTGATGTTCAAGACGTTCCAAGGTGTCACTGAAGCGTCCACCAATGAAATCTTCCTGCGTCCCGAAACGGCTCAAGGTATTTTCGTCAACTATAAAAATGTACAGCGCTCCATGCGCAAGAAAATGCCTTTCGGTATCGCACAGATCGGCAAGAGTTTCCGAAACGAAATCACACCGGGCAACTTTACATTCCGCACACGTGAATTCGAACAGATGGAACTTGAATTCTTCTGCAAGCCGGGCGAAGACCTGGAATGGTATGCTTACTGGCGCGATTTCAGCAAGAACTGGCTGTTGAACCTTCATATGTCAGAAGATAATATGCGCCTGCGCGAACACGACGCAGATGAACTTTCCCATTACTCGAACGCGACAGTCGACATCGAATACAAATTCCCATTCGGCTGGGGTGAGCTATGGGGCATCGCTGACCGCACGGACTTTGACTTGAAGCGCCATATGGAACATTCGGGCGACGACTTCAATTACATCGACCCGATCACCAACGAACGGTTTGTGCCTTATTGCATCGAACCTTCACTCGGCGCTGACCGCGTCACACTTGCCTTCCTTGTCGATGCTTATCATGAAGAAGAACTCGATAACGATGACAAACGCACTGTACTGAAATTCCATCCGGCACTGGCTCCTTATAAAGCTGCTGTCCTGCCATTGTCCAAAAAATTGGCTGAAGGCGCTACTGAAGTATTTGCTGATTTGGCGAAACACTTCATGGTCGATTACGATGAATCCCAGTCTATCGGCAAGCGCTACCGCCGCCAGGATGAAATCGGTACGCCTTTCTGCGTCACTTATGATTTCGATTCAGTCGAAGACGGCCAAGTAACTGTACGCCACCGCGATTCCATGGAACAAGTGCGCATGCCGATCGCTGAAGTACAGGCTTATATCGAAAAACATATTCAGTTTTAATTAATAAAAACGGTAGAAAACCCGTCAAAAGACTATTCGTCTTTTGACGGGTTTTCAGCTTGTTGAGAAAGAGCAACAATGCAGGAATCGATATTGCGCAAAACAGCTGC
>CAZGMW010000496.1:0-1625 GCA_964526895.1 uncultured Planococcus sp.
CGGAGTTACGTACTCGCGCTTTCTTTCGACTGTCGCTCCCGTAAGGATGAAGTCAATAACTTGCTTCGCGGTGTCATTCGCTTTTTTCTGCAGCGGAATGACATTCGCTTCGAGTTTTTTAATTTCATTCGGCAAATCTGCCAGGATCGCTTCGATTGAAACCGCGATATCTTCAGCGCTCCAGTCATTCGAACTGACATTGCCGAGCACTTGCTGATCGACGATTTCTGCAAAAGAATCGATTTTCGGATCATACGATAAAGCCAGGATAAACAACAGACGCTTCTTATAGAACTTCCTGAATAAATCCAGCGTCAGCGTCCGAGGGTAATACGTATAAAAAAGGATGAAACTGCTTAGAAAAATGAAAGTTGGTGTGCCGAGTTTTCCGGCATAATTGAAAAACGTGTAAATAAGGAACGCTGGAGAAGACTGTTCAGTGAAGCCGACTCCGGTTGATGTGGAATGGACGGCGAGCACAGCAAAAATAGCGATGGCGCGCGCAAATTGAATTTCGTCCAAATGTTTATTGTTGATATACATTGCAATTCACCTGGCTTTCTTCCTATCTTATTTACCAATACCCGATTTATTAAACGCTAATGTTATAAAAAATTACAAAACACGAACAATATGGAAGTTGTCTTTCAGTAGAGTAAGGATTTGTGGACCAGGACGGTATGGGTAAAAGTACTTGTATAAGGCTTTGCTTTGTAAAAGCTTTGTTAATTTGTTAATTTTCCGAATAATATATTGTTGAAAGAAGGGATACGTGCTAAACTTTAAACGTATGATTGCGCTTTCATGAATGGGAACATCAGATCATCCTACATCATAAGATTACATAATTTATTCCCTCGAACTGAAAAGGCAGTCAAACCAAAAAACCAAAGGATGGTGCCGAATGAAAGGTAATAAAATGTTTAAAGCCTCTATTGCCGCTGCAATGACAGTGAGTATGGTTGGCTTACAAGCTCCGCTGGCTGCAGAAGCAGCAGAAGGGGATTTCGATTTGACGATCATGCATACGAATGACACGCATGCAAACTTGGAGAATGCTCCAAAACGTGCGACTCTCGTGAAGCAGATCCGCGCTTCAAACCCTAACAGCCTGTTGCTGGATGCCGGTGATGTTTTCTCTGGAAGCCTTTACTTCAATCTTTTTGAAGGTGCGGCTGACTTGGAGCTTATGAACTATATGGGCTACGATGCAATGACTTTCGGTAACCATGAGTTTGACCTTGGAAGCAGCGAATTTGGACATGAGTCACTTGCTGAGTTTGTCAAAAATGCTGAATTCCCATTCGTATCTTCTAACGTAGATTTCTCCGGCGATCCGTTATTTGACGGTTTGCAGCAGAATGTTTATACAGCAGATTTCGGAAACGGCGAAATCTATGACGGCATCATCAAAACGATCAACGGCGAAAAAGTCGGTGTATTTGGTTTGACTACTGAAGAAACTGCGCAAATTTCAAGCCCGGATCAAATTGAATTCACAAATTACCTTGCTGCTGCAGAAGAAGCGGTTACTGCTTTTGAAGCTGCAGGCGTCAACAAAATCGTTGCTTTGACTCACATCGGATATAACGATGCTGCTCAATTCGATAACGATCGTTTATTGG
>CAZGMW010000497.1:0-1622 GCA_964526895.1 uncultured Planococcus sp.
ACTTGGAAATCAAGGAATGAAAAAGTATTCGAAGTCGTTCAGATCGCTATGGGCCGGTGAAGTCGTTTCGGAATTCGGCGGCGCTGCGGGAGCAATCGTCAACGGTTTACTCCTATATGAGTTGACGGGATCAAGAGAATGGATGGGTATTCTTTGGCTCGTCTATTTCATCCCTTCTTTGGTGCTGCAAGGCATCAGTTCCCCTTTTCTCAATCACGTCATAAAAGAAAAGATGCTGAAAAACATCCAATTGATCCGGGCAGGCGCCTATTTACTGCCTCTCATCGGAGTTTTCATCGGGACGGATACTGTAACCATCATCGGTTTGGTGATTCTGCAATGCGTTTTAGGGTTGCTCCAGCCCATTTTTGCCAGTCTGTCCTTTTCGCTGTTGCCGGAAATCTGCACAGAGGAAGAATTGGCCGATGCCAACGGATTGCTGGACGCCACTCTCCGCTTGATGAGCTTTCTGGCACCGGGTGTCACTGCACTTTTACTAATTGTGCTACCGATGCACTGGCTTCATACCCTGTCTGCATTACTGTTCTTCATCAGTTTCCTGGCACTTTCCCGTCTGCCGCAAACCGGCAAGCAAAGGGTTGCTGCCTGGACGAGAAAATTCTGGTGGTCTGAAATGAAAGAAGGTTACCGGAGTTTTTTCAGTTATCCCGAACTGCTGCGCCTGTCTCTTTTATCTTCCACTGTGCAATTTGCCGTTGGCGCGACGCTGGTCTTGAGCATTCCTTTTATCCGTGGAGTGTTGGAAGGAGAAGCGTGGGAATACGGAGTTTTCAAAGGGGCATTCCCTATTGGTTATGTATTTGGCATGCTGTTGCTCACCAAATTGCCTAAAAGTCCACGGACGATGTACATTGGTTTGATTGGCGGCGGCCTGTCATTTATGCTGCTGTTTTTCGTCCAATCTGTCCCGTTTGCCTGGCTGTGTGAACTGATGGGCGGCATTCTGTTTCCGCTATTCAACGCCCAAAGCGCAGCAATTTTCCAGCGCGAAGCACCGCGAGACCGGCTGGCGCAATTAAGTGCCGTCCGTCTGCTGTTCCTTCGCGCCACCATGCCGCTTGGAATCTTATTTGCTTCTTTGCCGTTCCTAAGCTTAAATATACGATTTGTTTATGTCGGGATTGGTGCTGTGATCGTTTTGCCGGGATTGTATTATTTGATGATTTCGTTGCAGAAAAAAAGTTTAAGACAAGTGAGCGAAACAAAATAGCTGTGATTCCCTGACAATTGGGGAATCACAGCTATTTTATTTTTATATGTATTGCTATTACTCACACTAACGATACGTCAAACTTCTCGATCAAATCCTTGAACGCTGGTCTTTTATTGCCATCGCGCCCGATAATTTCCTCCGCGGTTACCAGTGAATTCAATACGGCTTCTTCTGTCGCTTCACCTATCGCGCGAAAAGCAGTATCCATATCTTCCTCGTGGACTTGAGGAATCGCCAGAAGTTGTTCCGGTTTTTCGTGTGGAATGCGGCTAGCTGTCGAGAAGCCAATGACGATTTCTCCGCTGCCGTTCGTGATGATCGAACCGGTTCTGGACAGGCCAGTAACGGCCCTTTTGAGTATCCGGTTTAATTGGCGTTCGGATACCGG
>CAZGMW010000498.1:0-1620 GCA_964526895.1 uncultured Planococcus sp.
GAACGAATCCGGACATATAATTATCCACAGAACCGCGTAACAGATCATCGCATCGGTTTGACGATCCAGAAATTGGACCAGATTCTTCAAGGCAAAATGGATGAAGTGGTCGATGCTTTGATTGTCGAGGAACAATCTGCAAGAATGGAAAGCTTGAATAATGCATAAACCGCATAAAATTTTTGAGGCCCTTAACCGGGCTTCTTCTTATTTAACGGAAAATGGCCGTGAAGAAGCAGTTGCGGAAATTTTGCTTCAGCATGTCCTGGGGAGGAGCCGGGCAGGTTTATTGGCTGCTATGCGGGATGAAATGGATGACGCCGATTATGAAGCATTTTGGCATTTGATCGAACAGCACATCAAGGGAAGACCGGTGCAGCATTTAACAGGTTATGAAATGTTTTATGGCCGAAAGTTTTCTGTAAATCCAGACGTACTCATTCCGAGACCTGAAACGGAAGAATTGGTCGAAGAGTCATTGGTATTGATTCAGCGGTATATTTCAAATCCTGCCCCTGCCATTGCCGACATCGGCACGGGAAGTGGCATTATTGCGATTACCATGCAACAGGAACTGCCTTCTGCGAAAATAACGGCGACTGATATTTCGCAAAAGGCACTTGATACGGCCTGTAAGAATGCCATTGACCTTGGCGCGGAAATCGAATTTAGAAAAGGAGATTTATTGGGGCCCTTGCAAGAGGAAACTTGGGATGTTATATTATCCAATCCGCCTTACATCGCTTTTTCTGAAGCAGAATCCATGTCTGACAGTGTAAAGGATTTTGAACCGCATGCCGCTTTGTTCGCGGAGCAGGAAGGTTTGGCTTTATACCGGAAAATGATGGAAGATTTACCGCGTTTGTTGAATAAACCGGGGATTGTCGGATTGGAAATTGGACATTTGCAGGGTGAGGCTGTGGAAAAGATGCTTAAAAAAGCTTTTCCACAGGCAAAAATCTATTGCAAAAAAGATATCAACAAAAATGACCGGATGGTTTTCTGTATTAACACCTAGTTGTGCACAAAATGGGTATAATATTTATAGACTTATACACAACTGTGGATAAAATTACGGAAACTTGAGGAAATAGGAGTTGCTTGAATGAATACAGAAGTGATGCTTGTGGACAAAAATGTGAATAAAGAAGAATCTTATGCACAGGCAGTGGATATCCTCCGGAGTGGAGGCATTGTAGCGTTCCCGACTGAAACCGTATATGGGCTTGGTGCAGATGCCACTAACGCAGAAGCAGTAGGCAGAATTTTTGAAGCAAAAGGACGGCCCTCCGATAATCCGTTGATTGTTCATGTACATTCTAAAGAAGCGGCAGTCAGCTTAGTGGATGACGTTTCGGATAAATCCCTAACGTTGATGGAGGCTTTTTGGCCAGGGGCTTTGACCTTGATCATGAAAGCAAAACCGCGTATTTTTGCACCCAATGTCACCGCCAATCTTGAAACAGTTGGAATACGTGTTCCAAACCATCCGGTGGCATTGAATTTATTGAAGCGGCTGGAATTGCCGGTGGCAGCGCCGAGCGCCAATACCAGCGGCAAGCCGAGCCCTACGCTGGCTGAACATGTTTATCATGATATGGAAGATAAAATTCCGCTGAT
>CAZGMW010000499.1:0-1619 GCA_964526895.1 uncultured Planococcus sp.
GTAGTATCCGGTGCGGAATTGTTCATGCCGCTCGAAGGCCTGATTGATATCGATGCCGAGCTTGCGCGTTTGAATAAAGAGCTTGAGAAATGGGCGAAGGAAGTTAAGCTTGTTCAAGGCAAGTTGTCGAACGAACGCTTTGTTTCCAAGGCGCCGGAAGCGGTTGTTGCAGAGGAACGCGCGAAAGAAGCGGATTATCTGGAGAAACACGCGACGGTTGAAAAGCGCATTGAGGAATTGAAGAATCTGTAAAACGGTATACATCAAAACTAAAACCCCGAACATCTTTTTATAAAGATGTTCGGGGTTTTTGAATTGTTTCTAAATAGTGTTGGTGACTGTCACCATTCCTTTTTCTCCACATACCTAACCAATAATTCAGCAATGTTTTCGTCATGCATCTGATAAAAGGAGCGGGCACCGACTGGGTCTTCGATTTCATTGAAGAGGTGGCGGCCGTCTTCCAGCAACAGAAAATCAACGCCGATGTAGTCGGCTTTTACAGCGCGCGCTATTTTCAATACCTGCAGTTCCTGAATGGAATCGAGTACATAGCGTTCAACGCCGGCACCAAGCGAAAAGTTTTTCTTGAAGGAAGTGTCCGAGCTGCGCTTAACCGCACCGACCACTTCTTCGCCGATGACATATGCCCGGACATCAGCTGTATGCGGAACAATCGGCTGATAAATCGTTTCTGATTCAAAAGCAGGCAATGCTTCAGCCGACTCCACAATTTCAACTTCATTCCCGCCATGTCCATCGACAGTCTTAGCGACACAGGGAAATTCGTGTGGTTCGCGGAATGTAGGGACAGATGGGACACCAAGCAGCTGAAACAATTGGTGGGACAGCCATTTATTATTGGCGATCCGGTTCACTTCCGCCCGGTTGATAAGACGGATGCCGCGGTCTTCCAGCAAACGGGCAGCAGCAGGGCGTCTGCAGCGGAATAGCACTGTCTGGTCTTTTAACTTTGCCACCAAGTTCTCAAGACCAACAGCATCCCATTCATCCCAACAAATCAATTCAAAATCTGCATATCGCTGAAGTTCCAGGATAAATGCTCCATTGCGCTTCGCATCCACGCTTTCGTACAATAGGATCATCGCCCGTCCTCCAATATATATGCAATCATGGCATCTGCCACATTGATGCCGGTGACATTGAGGATGTTGCGGATATGGGCGGCGGCATTCACTTCGCAGACGAGCGGCTGTTCATCGATATCGAATAATAAATCGACGCCTGCAAAAATTGCGCCGGTTGCACGGGCGGCCGCTATGGCGATGACTTTCTGCTGTTCCGTCAATTCGATCGGAGAAGCTTCACCGCCATTTGAAATATTGGCACGGAAATCGGTTTTCGATTCGCGATACATGGCAGCGACGATTTCACCGCCGACAATATTGACGCGAATGTCCCGTCCACAGCTTGATTCGACGAATTCCTGAAAGACAAAATCGATGCCGCGCAGGGCTTCCACTTTTTCGTAAAACTGTTCTTCGGTTTCAATCAAATAGACCTTCATGCCGAAAGAACCGTGGCCTTCTTTAATGATCATCGGCAGGCCAAAACGTTCGAGCACTTTCTCGAAATAACCGGATTCACGGATGGAGAAC
>CAZGMW010000500.1:0-1618 GCA_964526895.1 uncultured Planococcus sp.
ATATAATGACCAAAAACATGGTGACAATAGTCAAAACCGGTCTTTTTATTGAAAAATCGCTTAATTTCATTGTGTCAAACCCTCTCTGTTTACTCGTTCTTTTATCATAAGAAAAACTGTCTGCCACCGCAAACTTAAACCTCTAAATCAGATTCGGTTATAAATGAAATGTGAACAGAATATTCTTATTTGGATTAGAAGAACTGAAATGCTTCAACAGTTTTTTCAGGTAAACATTCCCCGTTTTAAAAAATGTATTTTTAGCCAATAAAAAACCTGCCCAGTGGCAGGTTTTAAATAACGACTTTTTTGTTTTCACTAACGGAAATGGAATGTATGGCTCCTCTTAAAGTAAACTATAGAGACGGATTCCCGGATTTTTGTCCTGGAACCAACGAGTCGCAAATTCATTTTCGAAAAGAAAGACAAAGTTATCAAAACGGTCCTTCACCAGCATTGAGCGGCTGCTCGACATCGATTCTTTGATATCTTCTTCATTTTCTATCCAACGCGCAATTTTGGAACCGACCGGCTCAATCCGGACTTCTACGTTATATTCGTTTTTCATGCGATGCTCAAAAACTTCGAATTGCAATTGGCCAACTGCTCCGAGGATGACTTCTTCCATATGAAGGGTCTTGTAATACTGGATGGCACCTTCCTGGACCAGTTAAAGAATTCCTTTATGGAAATGTTTCTGCTTCATGACGTTTTTCGCCGTCACTTTTACAAACAATTCTGGAGTGAATTGCGGAAGGTTTTCGAATTGAAATTTCTTGCCACTCGTAATTGTATCGCCGATTTGGTAATTTCCTACGTCGTGCAGGCCGATAATATCTCCTGCAACCGCTTCTGCCACCATTTCTCGATCATCAGCAAGAAATTGAGTCGTTTGGGAAAGACGGAAAGATTTTCCGGTCCGTGAAAGAGTAACGTTCATCCCTTTTTCGAATTTCCCGGATACGATACGAACAAATGCGATCCGATCACGGTGCGCCGGGTTCATATTTGCCTGGATTTTGAAAACGAAACCTGAAAAGGGTGTCTCCACAGGATCGATGATGTCTTCTTCCTGTGTCATTCTCGGCTGTGGCGGCGGTGCAAACTGTAAATAGGTTTCCAGGAAAGTCTGAACCCCAAAGTTTGCGAGCGCACTGCCGAAGAACACAGGAGGCAGTTCTCCTTTTTTCACCCGGTCAAATGAAAATTCATTGCCCGCTTCATTGAGCAATTGGATATCTTCCATAGCCTGTGTGTAATAAGAAGATTTTTTCATATCATGGTCGACAGCCAATTCACCGTCTTCATCAATCGGCAAAAATCTGTCCCCTTCGCTGCGGAAAGGCTCTACGCGTTTGTTGAAACGGTCATAAATGCCGTGAAATTCTTTCCCCATACCGATCGGCCAATTCATGGCGTACGACTGGATTCCCAGAACTTCTTCCAATTCTTCCATCAACTCCAGAGGCTCTTTCCCCTGGCGGTCCATTTTATTGATGAACGTAAATATCGGAATGCCGCGCATTTTGCAAACTTTGAATAATTTGACCGTTTGGGCTTCGATCCCTTTTGCCACATCAATAATCATGACAGCACTGTCCACGGCCATCAATGTGCG
>CAZGMW010000501.1:0-1617 GCA_964526895.1 uncultured Planococcus sp.
GTTCAGAAGATGGTTTGTCGAATTCAAGGTAAAAAGTATTGACGTTCTCCGGGTTAACATCCAGTTTGCCTCCGACAGAAGGAATCCAGAAAGAGTGCTTGATATCAGCAGAGATTAAATTGAAGTAAACGCGTTCATCAGTTGGTACAACCAACTCTTGGGCAGTCACTACACCTTGTTCAGGATATTCAAATTCCCACCAGTACAGCTTAGCTGTGACATTGACAGTCAGATTCGATTGTGCTCCCTCTTCATCCACTTCATCCATGGCAGTTACATCAGCCAGATCAAAAGTTGAATAGACTGTTGGAACAGCAAGGATTAAAAGCAGCACAATCGGCACAGCCGTCCAGATGAATTCAAGTTTCGCACTGCCTTCAACCTGTTCCGGAATCATATCATCGCCAAGTTTAGAGCGACGGAACTTAACAATCGCTAAAACGAAGATGATTGATACCACTATAATTATGAAAGTCATAACGATTGTTGACAATATCAAAAGATTGAATTGGTCCTGAGCAACCTTCCCAGCAGGAATCAGAGTCGAAATCTCTTCACGCCCACAGCCCGACAGAAAGACGAGCAATGCTGTCATCAAAGCGAAAAGACGCCAGTTAGTAAGTCCTTTCATCATAGCTTTTCTTACCCCTCTCTCATTTAAAAAGTTTTTAAGTATAGGAAATCAGACGAAGACAGCGAATATGATCATTGCAACGAATAAGATCGTCATATAGTTCAATGAAAAGATGAACATACTCTTCGCCCATTTCAAATCATCTTTCACTCCAAATCCACGAATAGCAAGAACCAGCCAACCGAGATTCAAGAGTGTTGCTAAGATGAAGAAGCCAATTCCCAATTCCGGCAACAGGAATGGTAACGGGAAAAGCATTAAAACCCATGCCAGCATAGATTTTTTTGTCCGGTGGAAGCCTTTTACCACCGGCAGCATCGGGATATTTGCAGCCCGGTACTCTTCCGTCCGTTTCATGGCGAGCGCGTAAAAATGCGGCGGCTGCCATATGAACATAATCAGGAATAATGCCCAGGCACCGGCACCCAAAGCTGGTTCAACTGCGGCCCATCCGATAAGCGGCGGGATCGCTCCCGATATACTGCCAACAATCGTGTTGCTGACATGCCTTCTTTTGGACCACATGGAATATAGGACCACATAAGCGAGAATTCCTGCTATTCCGAGAATCCCTGCAGAAACAGAAGCGGAAAACAAAAAGATTTCGCCTAAAACAATGAAAGAAACAGCGAGTGACAAAACAGCAGATGGTTTGAATCTTCCTGTTACCGTTGGCCGTGATCTCTTGCTCGCCATCAATGGATCTATATCTGTATCAATATAATTATTCATGGCAGCAGAACCTGCTATGATCAATGCTGATCCGACCAAGGTGTAGACGAGGATGTCCAAATGCTGTAGAAAATGCCTGCCAGAAAACTGAAACGCCAGCCATAATCCAGTGAAAACTGTAATCAGGTTTGAATTGACAATCCCGATTTTTATAAGTGCCAAAAAGTCCTGGACAAAGGTCGTCGTTTCAGGTGTCTCGTGTGCTTCCGCAGACAAAGACCGGCTGTTTGACATTTAACCTCCTCCTTTCA
>CAZGMW010000502.1:0-1617 GCA_964526895.1 uncultured Planococcus sp.
TTATGATTTGCTGGAAACCGGCAACATCACGGTTCGCCATGCCAAGAAAGATGAATTGATCAAGACACTTGATGGCAATGAACGCAAGCTTTCATTGAATAACTTAGTGATCACAAACGGTGAAAAACCAGTGGCGCTTGCAGGTGTTATGGGTGGTGCGAATTCGGAAGTCAGCAAAAATACGACTACGATTGTCATTGAATCCGCTTATTTCCAATCCGGCTCTATTCGCCAGACATCAAAAGAGCATAACTTACGCAGTGACGCGAGTTCGCGCTATGAAAAAGGGGTCGATCCCAACCGTGTAATTCCTGCAGCAGAACGTGCTGCACAATTACTTTCGGAACTTGCGGGAGGAGAAGTCCTGGCCGGTTCGGTAATTTTCGATAAGCTTAAGCGTGAAGAAAAAATCGTCAAGGTTTCTCCGGATTTCATCAACAGCCGCCTTGGCATGAAGATCCGCTTTGACGATATGCTGGACATATTAAACCGTCTTCAATTTAAAACGGAAGCGATGAATAATCAATTGGTGATTTCTGTGCCGACGCGCAGACAGGACATTCAAATCGAAGAAGACGTTGTCGAGGAAATTGCACGTCTGTACGGTTACGACCAAATTCCGTCCACACTTCCTGAAACAGCGACCACTCCAGGAGGTTTGTCGCCATATCAGCAAAAACGCCGCATTGTCCGCAATTATATGGAAGGTGCAGGTTTGCTTCAGGCAACGACGTATTCACTGACTTCTGAAAAGTCGGCGACTCAATTTGCGATGAAACAAACCCAATTGACGTGGTTATTGATGCCGATGAGCGAAGAACGCAGTACGCTCCGTCAAAGTATTCTGCCGCATCTGCTCGAGTCTGTTTCATACAATACGGCAAGACGCACAGATTCAGTAGCACTTTATGAAACGGGCTCTGTATTCCTGAAAGGCCAAGAAGAATTGTTGAATGAAGAAGAGCATCTTGCTGTTGCAATCACTGGATTATGGCTAGACAATAGCTGGCAGGGTGAAAAGAAACCTGTTGATTTCTTTGTGCTAAAAGGAATCGTTGAAGGGTTAGCGGCTAAACTGGATATCGAAGTGGAGTTCGAACGCGGAGAGATGGATGGCCTTCACCCGGGAAGAACTGCCTTTATCACGCTAGATGGGCGCCGCATCGGAATTATCGGTCAATTGCATCCAAACGAACAGAAGGCGCGTGATTTGAAAACGACCATCGTAATGGAAGTAAACCTGGCTGCACTGTTCAAAGAACAGACAGAAGCCTTGGTTTACACTCAAGTGCCACGCTATCCGTCGATTACACGGGATGTGGCACTGGTACTCTCTAAAATCGTCGGAGCTGGAACGATTGAAAAACTGATCCGTTCTGCAGGCGGTAAACTATTGAAAGATGTGCGTGTATTCGACCTCTATGAAGGCGATAGCCTTGAAGCAGGCAAGAAATCGGTGGCATTCTCACTGACGTATTTCGATCCGGAGAAAACACTGACCGATGAAGAAGTAACTGCTGTTCACGAGAAGGTAGTTGCAGCATTGAAAGAATCAGGTGCAGAACTGCGCAGCTGATTAAATATTAAGAGAAGAACCGGAATCTTTGGATTCCGGTT
>CAZGMW010000503.1:0-1614 GCA_964526895.1 uncultured Planococcus sp.
AGAGTTGAATAATGAAATCGATGCACAGTTGCCGGCGTCATTTGAGCGCGGGCCTTCCGAATTGTATGAAACTTTCACAATTCCGCTTTGGCAGATCGCAATTGGCCTGATTGGATCGATTGCATTTCTTGCCTGGCTGTGCAGACGAACAACATCCATGTCTGTGGTATAAGCAATAGTCGGCAAGCCGTTCATCTGAGCAAATTCCACCGAGAATACGGCATATCCTGCTTCATTCAGTCGGTTGCTGAATTCTTTTAAAAGCGCAGGTTCAGCAAAGAATGGCACTTCATTTCCACTGAACAAAACTTTTTCAACGCCAGGCTGCTTCAGTTCCAGCAGTTCCTCTACGATTCCTTCTATATATGAAAGAGTACAGGTGGAAGAATCCAACAAGACAGTCGAGACGATTGTGCCTTATAAATATATATTGGACTGGATGATACAAGATCCAGATCTGGACCAGGAACGTATTTTCACCCAATTGCAGGACTCTGGTATAGACACCATCAGCTTGGAACCTGAAACATTGAGCACGTTGCATAACAAAGGTGAGCTTACGATCATCAGTGTTGCCGACATGAATGAATTGCTGATTTTCAATGAATTGGAGCCTTTGAGCCATCCTTTTAATAAACAGGGACTATTCATTTATTCAAATGAAGATTCTTTATTCAGTGAGCTGACAACCAGTCTTTTTGAAGAAGCACGCCAAGTGACAGTGAAAGGTGTAGATTATACTTTTCTTCCCGGGAATCCGACAGAGATCAAACAAATCCCTCTCGGTTTCAATCTGGATGTGGCCGATGCTGTACTGGATTCCGGGTTGGAATTGGTGCCGAGAATAGCGAACTACAAAAGCTTGGAAGATACAGAAAGAATGGCAGAGGAATTGCTGGAACTGAAGCAGCCTGGCGTTGAAAAAGTGTTGTTTATAGGAGAAGAAGTGCCATTCAGCTCCGAACCTGAACTCTTAAAAGAATTCAGCCACTTACTGGATGAAGCGGGATACGCTATTTTCACTGTGGAATTTAACGAAGCAACCGGCTTGTCTACTATTGCCTACACAACAGACATGGACGTTATCCGCTTGCACAGCCAAGGATTGACTGAAGGCAACGCTTCCGACATCGCCGATAAATTCGCGCGAGCTGCGCAGGAACGGAATATCCGCGCATTCTTTGTCAATGCTCCAATACCGGAATATGAAGATGCAGAACTTGCCTTTACAGAGTTGAACAACGAAATAAATGCCCAGTTGCCGGCGTCATTTGAACGCGGGCCTTCCGAATTATATGAAACATTCACAATTCCGCTTTGGCAGATCGCTATAGGCCTGATAGGATCGATTGCATTTCTGGCCTGGGCTGCGCAAACCGTTTTTGGAAACCGTAAATTGACGATTGCTGCAATCGTTGGTTTGTCATTATTAGCGATAGCTTATCTCGTCACTGAAATGACGCTTATTTTAAAATTCCTGGCATTGGGACTTGCTGTGACCACCCCGGTGTTTGCTGTATTGCTTAAAAAGGATGTAGAATCGAAATATTATTTGTTCACTTCCTATTTCAAGGCAGTCGGCATTACGCTGATCGGCATTTGGCTGATTGTGGT
>CAZGMW010000504.1:0-1605 GCA_964526895.1 uncultured Planococcus sp.
GCAGGAACGTCTGCTTGAAATAACAAAGAACCCGGCTTTGGAAGGCTTTACACTGCCGAAGATTCTGTGGGTGAAAGAATACGAACCGGAAATATTCAATAAAGTGCAATCATTCGTGTTGCCGAAAGATTATCTGCGCTACCGGATGACGGGTGAACTCCATATGGAATATTCCGATGCGGCGGGAACGCTGCTATTGGATATTTCAAAACAGCAATGGAGCACAGAAATCTGTGAACTATTGGACCTCGATCCGAATATCTGTCCGCCGCTGCTTGATTCGCATGCGGAAGTCGGAACGGTGACAGCGGAATTCGCTGAACAATCCGGTCTTGCCCAAACGACACGCGTTTTTGCAGGCGGTGCCGATAATGCATGCGGCGCAATTGGTTCAGGAATTCTGGAAGACGGAAAAACACTGTGCAGCATCGGAACTTCGGGTGTTGTGCTGTCTTATGAAGCAAGTGATGATAAAGAGTTCGGCGGCAAGGTGCATTATTTCAATCATGCAGCACCGGATGCTTTCTATACAATGGGTGTGACACTCTCGGCAGGCTACAGCCTGACCTGGTTCAAAGAGGTTTTCGCTGCAGGCGAATCGTTCGATGAATTATTGGCTGAAGTCGGCACGGTTCCCGCTGGTTCAAACGGGTTGCTGTTCACACCGTACTTAGTCGGGGAACGCACCCCGCACGCGGATGCGGCAATTCGCGCCAGCTTTATCGGCATGGACAGCTCACATCAGCGCAAAGATTTCGTCCGCGCTGTACTGGAAGGAATCACGTTTTCGTTGAACGAGTCGATTGCGATTTTCCGTGACAGCGGCAAACACATCGACACAATCGTTTCAATCGGCGGCGGTGCGCAAAACGAAGACTGGCTGCAGATGCAGGCGGATATTTTCAACGCCACCATCGTCCGGCTGAAAAGCGAACAGGGGCCTGGAATGGGAGCAGCTATGCTTGCGGCGTTCGGCTGCGGCTGGTTCCATTCATTGCAGGCATGCGCGGATGCATTCCTTGAAGAAGGAAAGCAGTTTACGCCAGACCCTGCAAACGTGGAGCAATACGAAAAACTGTTTGCAGTATATACTGAAGTGTATAGCCAAACAAAAGAACTTAATGAAAAATTACTGGCTTTCCGAAAGTGAATCATCCAATAAGAGTCTCAACTATTCGGTTGAGGCTCTTATTTGCAAAATCAGTGGACAATCATACAAGGGAGCGTGGAATGATGAATTATCGGCAAATCGGCAGTACAGACCTGAAAGTGAGCGAATTGAGTTTTGGCACCTGGGCAATCGGCGGTTCGTGGGGCAGCACGAAGGATGAAGAATCTCTTCGCGGACTGGAACGTGCGATGGATGCGGGCGTAAACTTTTTCGATACAGCAGACGTTTATGGAGACGGGCATGCGGAAGAACTATTGGCGAAAGCTACAAAAGGCAAGCAAGACGAAATCCATATCGCGACTAAGTTTGCACGCGCCGGCGATATTCATGATCCAAAAACGTATTCGATGGAAAGCGTCAGCCAGTATGCGGAAAACAGCCTGAAACGGCTTGGGCGCGAGCAAATCGATCTGTTCCAAATCCATTGTCCGCCG
>CAZGMW010000505.1:0-1601 GCA_964526895.1 uncultured Planococcus sp.
CTATTGCTGAACGAACGGTTGCATACCACTTTTTCACCAATCGCTGCTGTGCAGCTGACCATTGTTACAAATGATGCTCAAGCCGACGCAGAAAACGTTATGGCTTACTGGCGTTACGCAGTTGATGAATTGGCAGATATGGCTCCTCCGCTCAGAGAGCGCTTATTGGGACAGAATCCACAATGGAACGGCAATAAATTGATGCTGAACTGCGGCCATGAACATGAAATGATGGCTCTTAAGTCGAAATACAGCGACAAACTTGCACAGGTTTATCAGCAATTCGGTTTTCCGCGGATTGCAATTGATTTTCAGTTGACCGAAGATGATCAACAGGCAGCGCACGAGGCATTTATGGAAGAACGCCGTGCTGAAGAAGAAGAAATGGCCAAGAAAGCGTTGGCCGATATGAAGAAAAGGGAAACCGACAGAAAAGAAAATGGCGCTCCGGCCGGTCCTTTCCAAATGGGAAGCAATATCAAGCCGGATGAACCGGTTGCAGAAATCCGTTCCATCGTTGATGAAGAACGGAGAATCACGGTCGAAGGCTATGTGTTTGATGCGGAAGTTCGCGAATTGCGCAGCGGCCGCTCCCTGCTGACTGTGAAAATTACAGACTATACAGATTCACTCTTGGTGAAAATGTTCTCGCGTGATAAAGAAGATGCCGAGTTGATGAAGAACATCAAAAAAGGTATGTGGCTGAAAGCTCGTGGTTCGATTCAAATGGATACATTCGTCCGTGATTTAGTCATGATGGCGCAGGATATGGTGGAAATCAAGCCGCAGCTTCGACAGGATTCGGCTTCAGAAAAACGGGTCGAATTGCACCTTCACACTCCGATGAGCCAGATGGATGCAGTTTCATCGGTCGAGTCTTTGGTCAGCCAGGCCGCAAAATGGGGGCATCCTGCTGTTGCGATTACTGATCATGCTGGTGTTCAATCTTTCCCTGATGCTTATGCAGCTAGTAAGAAGCATGGCATTAAAGCAATATTCGGTCTCGAGGCGAATTTAGTGGATGACGGTGTGCCCATTGCATTCGAAGAGCGCCATGCGCTTTTGGAAGAAGAAACTTTTGTAGTGTTCGACTTGGAGACTACTGGATTATCCGCTGTTTACGATACCATCATCGAATTGGCTGCCGTAAAGATTAAAGGCGGACAGATCATTGATAAATTTGAGAGTTTTGCGAACCCGCATCATCCTTTATCTGATACAACAATCGATTTGACCGGTATAACCGACGATATGGTCAAGGATGCTCCAGAAGTGGCTTCCGTATCATAGATTGCCCGGTGATGTTGAGTCAGTTCGATGCCGAACTTTTTAGCCAACGTATTCAGTCTATGATTCTTCAGTTCAGGGTGAAGCATTCGGGCCAGTTCAAGTGTATCAACTGTAGCGTGTTTTTTATCAATACCAAATTTCTTATAGGAGACATACAGGAAACCCATATCAAATGAAGCGTTATGGGCGACCATAATATGGTCTCCAGCCCATTCGTGATAATTGCGGATGACTTCTTCCACTTCCGGAGCATCCTTGACCATGTCGTCGGTTATACCGGTCAAATCGATTGTTGTATCAGATAAAGGATG
>CAZGMW010000506.1:0-1599 GCA_964526895.1 uncultured Planococcus sp.
TATTGGAAAACACGGGTATTCTATTATTTTCCGTTGCCGCAACTGCGCAAAACCCGTCCTATACCCTGCCAATTGTAGCTTTGTCTCTTATTCCGGCACTCATGTTTTATAAAGTCACTTTGTTCCTGGTAAATGATGAATTGAAGAAACCTTATGTCGATTTGGCCAAAGGCAAGGGCTTTACCCGGAGCACCATTTTTTTCAGGCATATCTTCCGCAATATCACGCCAAGCCTCTTTTCGCACAGTAAGGCGATTTTGCTCATCCTGCTGTCTTCTATGTTCGTATTCGAACGCATCTTCAATATTTCCGGACTTTTCACTTACTTGATCCGTTATCCGGAACCGAATGTGATTGCGTTCGCGCTCATCCTGTTCTATGTTCCGATATTCCTTCTATACATGCTGTTCTCCGTACTGATTGCGCGGACGACCGGCCAGCGAATGGAGTGGTGACATGAATTTATTGAAACGGTTATTCAGAAAAAAACTTTTTGTTGTAGGGTTCACGTTTATCTCCTTGGTGTTCTTCGCCAGCATGGGCTACTATCTCTTTTTTGATGATTACATACCGAAAGTACCTTTGCAATTCGAAAATGGCCGACCGCTGCATGCTCCATATAGCGGCGCTGATTTCCCGCCGCTCGGTACGGACAATTTCGGACGAAATGTCGCGTTTGTGTTGCTGGTCGGGGCGAAATATACCATCCTTGCGGGGGTAGCAATCGCCTTTCTTCGCGTCGTGCCTGCAATTGCGATCGGAATTTCCCTTCATTACTTCGCTCCGTTCCTGCAGCGCATTGTGAAGAACATTGCGGACGCCGTCAATTATTTTCCGATCACCTTGTTCGCATACCTGTTGCTTCTCTGGATTGAGCCGTCCACCACCTGGAATCCATCGACAGGCTCATTTGAAACGGAAGAAAGGATCGGCATATGGTCAGCTCTTCTGGCTTACATTTCGGTTTTGTCGTTCGTCTTTATTCCAGCGAATTCAGTGCTCATAGCGAATGAAATAAAAATCGTTTACCGGAAGGAATTCATCGCTTCTTCGATGACGCTGGGCGCCGGGAAATGGCGCATCCTTACCAAACATATTAAACCTTATCTCACTCCTCAAATTTTTCTGATGGGGATGCGGGAATTCATTCAAACGCTCATTCTGATGGCGCATCTTGGTGTATTTCTTGTCTTTATCGGCGGATCTGTTGTCACAAAGGATTTATTCGATTTTAAACAGATTATTTCGGTCTCCAATGAATGGGGCGGCATCCTCGGCATGTGGTGGAGTTTTCTCTATACTACTTATCCTTGGCTGGCCGCCTATCCGTTAATCCTGTTAACGTTGCTGATCGTCGCGGTGAAATGCATGATGCTCAGTATTGAGAACGTCTTGGCTGAGGAGGATCAAGTCGTGCCTGAAAAAGAGACTAACCTTTACGAAGTGAATTTGGCAGATAGCCGCCCGGCTTTCCAATTGCTCTATCCAACGAAAATCAGAAAGATTAAACCAGATGCATAGGAGAATTTTCCCCCCTACTAAATGGGGTGAATGAATCCTCTCAAAGTAAAGATTGTTCTTTTTCAACAATCTCCATAA
>CAZGMW010000507.1:0-1595 GCA_964526895.1 uncultured Planococcus sp.
TGTAGTTGACCGCCGTTCGGATCTGATTGTATCCGGCGGTGAAAATATTTATCCTGCAGAGATTGAAAAGGCGCTGCTTGGACATTCGGCTGTCCGCGAAGCGGGAGTCTGCGGCATGTCCGACGAGCAATGGGGAGAAGTGCCGGTGGCTTTTGTGGTTCTGCAAGAAGAAGCGGCAATGGAAGATTTGAAGGACTTTTTGAAATCGCATCTTGCAGGCTATAAAGTGCCGAAACTGATAAAGCCAGTAGAGTCCTTGCCGCGCAATGCTTCCAATAAAGTATTGAGAAGAGAGTTGAAATCATGGGTCTGAATATTTGTGACATCCGGTTTCGCCGGATAAATAAGAAGCTGAAGAAACCATTTATCACTTCTTTGCAGACTGTGGATGAGCGCGAATCAATTCTCGTAACTGTTGTATCCGATAATGACAGGGAAGGGTACGGAGAATGTGTTGCCTTTTCCACTCCCTGGTATACGGAAGAAACGGTGGAAAGCTGCGATTTTGTGATGAAGCGGGTTTTGAGACCCTTATTGCTGAATAAAAATTTAGTGGCACCTTCTGATGTCTCAGAAATTTTCTCATCTGTAAAAGGCAATAATATGGCAAAAGCAGCAATCGAAATGGCTGTATGGGACCTTTTTGCCAAAAACGAAGGAGTTCCCTTGTGGCAATATATTGGCGGTGTTCAAAAAACTATTCCGGCTGGTGTCGTAGTGGCTGCAGACACAAAGGATCTTTTAGAGGCGATGGAGCAGGCTGCAGCTGAAGGATACAGCCGAATTAAAATAAAAATCACCCCTGAATCCGATGCTGCTCTATTGAAAAAGACGATTATCCGTTATCCTGAAATAATGTTTTTTGCCGATGCCAACGGCGGATTCACTGAAGATACTTTCGATCGGCTATCTGAATTTGATGAAGCAGGCTTTACGTTGATCGAACAACCTTTTGGTGAGCAGGAATGGGAACTGCACGCAAAAGCGCAAAAAGTGATGAGAACTTCGATCTGTCTGGATGAAAGTATTACATGCATAGAAGATGTTGAACGTCTGATTGAAAAACAGGCAGCGGATGTAATCGTGCTGAAAATGGGACGGCTTGGCGGATGGTATGAAACTTTGAAAATCGTGGAGTTGTGCCGCAGAAATGGCATCCGGATGTGGGTCGGCGGTATGATTGAATTTGGCGTTTCCAAAGCGCATAATCTGGCATTGGCTTCTCTGCAGGATATTGTGCTGCCTGGTGATTTTTCAGATTCAAGGCATTTCTGGGATGAAGACATGATTGCACCTGAGATTGAAGTTATTGATGGAAGAATCGAATTGCAACAGCAGGCTGGCATCGGCTATGATGTAGATTTAAATAAAGCAGGGCTCTAAGAGTCTTGCTTTATTTTTTTGTCTTTGTATAAACAATTTATGATACGATGAAATGGAACATTCTGTATAGTTTGTTAGTTGTCTTGTAGAAAATGAAGAGGGGGGTTCCATGAACCAGCGCATATTTTTTGGTGTCTTGTTGTTTATCATTACGGGGTGGTTTATTGCCATAGGGTATGCAAATTCCAAGCAATTGGAAAAGCCGGTGTTCC
>CAZGMW010000508.1:0-1590 GCA_964526895.1 uncultured Planococcus sp.
TCATTTGGTCGGTTCCCTGACAGTACTCGAAAATGTATTAAGTCCCCTGATGATGAGAAAAGTGAAATTCAATAAAAAAGAACGGGCTCTTTCTCTTTTGGAACGGGTTGGCTTAAAAGAGCATTTACATAAACTCCCCTCTCAACTGTCGGGAGGGCAACAACAGCGCGTGGCCATTGCAAGGGCATTGATCAATCGGCCTGCGTGGATTCTGGCAGATGAACCCACAGGGAATCTAGATTCTGCTACGGGTGAAACCATACTGCCCCTCTTATTGGAGCTAAAGGAAGAGTCGGGTTGTGGACTGATCATCGTTACGCATGATATGGAGCTTGCGCAAAAAACGGATCGCCAAGTCCTGATTCAGGACGGTGAAGTTCTGACGGATGAAAGGAGAGCAATCGTATGATCTCCTTTATGCTGAAGCAATGGATTCGCCATAAAGAGCGATTCCTTCTATCGCTTATCGGTGTTGCATTGATAAGTGGGGTCCTGATTTATCTGTTCAATTTGACGGAAACAACGAAAGGGACAGTCGAAACCAATCTGCAGAAACAATGGAAAAGTGCCTATGATTTAGTGGTGATCCCTCCTGGGCAGGTATTCACGGATGCGGAGCTCCTTGAGCCAAACTACTTGAACGGTATTTACGGTGGAATATCCAAGGAACAATACGAACAGATCAGAGCGCTCGCCGATATTGAAGTGGCAGCTCCTGTTTCCATTTTGGGCTATATGCCATTAGCTTTGAACTTCAAAAATCCATTTGAACTCCCTAGCGATGAAACAGCACTTTATAAAACCGAGATAACTGAAACGTACAATGATGGTTTTTCTGAAAAAACATTGCAGAAGATGGAAACCTACGGCGCGGCGAACTGGTTCGATGCGACAGAGGGACTTGGTTTTTTTGCAGGTTATGACGGAGGGGTCTCTCTCCGCCAGAACCAGCTAATCGTCGGCATCGATCCAATCGAGGAGGCGAAATTGGTTGGATTGGATCAAGCGACGGCCACTTCGGAAACGAGCCGATATTTGGAGACGGACGAAGAAATCCAAGCACTAGGTGATGATGGAAAGCCGGTACCGGAAGGAACTCCGGCTTCAGCCAAGCGCATATTTGAAATTCCGGTACTGTTGAACGAGCAAAGTTTTTCCTCCAGCACTTTTTATATTTCACTCGAAAAGTTGAATATTCCATTTGAAACGGCTGAAGAACAGCAAGATGCGATCACAGCAATTCGTGAGGGCGGTGGAAGAGCTTATCTGGAAGCCGCTGAAAAGACAGAAGTCGATTCATTCCGACTAACGGGAAGCGAATTTGAAGAAACATTTTTCGGGAAACTAATGGAACCGGATACTGATTCCGGCACCGAAGTCAGCGGAACGCAGCTCGTTTACAAAAGCAGCAATCTGGACTATGCCAAAGTAGGAAGTCCATTTCCGTCCCGTTGGGGTGAGAGCTTCAGTGTCACCAGCCAGCCTGTGATACTGGAAGATCAGATTTTCACAGACGGCTTGCCTGCGAACGGTTTCCGAATACCGGAAATACTTCCGCATGAAACGAATGAAATGGGTGTCCCGTTGCTG
>CAZGMW010000509.1:0-1582 GCA_964526895.1 uncultured Planococcus sp.
TCTTATTTTGCCGAATATTGTTCCAGCACACGCAGTGATTCACGGTTGAATGCGGGAATATCATCCGGGTTGCGGCTTGTCACCAATTGATCCTGACAAACAACGACTTCTTTGTCGACCACTTTCGCGCCGGCATATTCCATATCTGTCTGGATTGATTTATAACCAGTTGCATCACGGCCTTCGAGTGCTTTCGCTGAAATCAGCAATTGCGGTCCGTGACAGATAGCAAAGACCGGTTTTTTTGCATCCATGAATGCTTTAGTGAAATCTACAAAACGATCGTCTGCACGCAATTGATCCGGCGACATTCCGCCTGGCAGGAATAAAGCATCGTAATCATCCGGGTTAGCATCATCAATGCCTTTGTCGATCGACACGACAGCTTCGCCCTGTTTGCCTGTCACTTCTTTGCCAGCTTCTTTTTCAATAGTGAAAAGTTCATGACCTGCATCATTGAATGCTTTCGATGGGTCCGTATATTCTACATCCTCAAACATATCAGTTATAAGCGTTGCGATTTTTGCCACTATCTTTCACTCCTTTTGTTTGTTACTCTCCCTTATTATTCCACGTACATTATTTCCTAAACATGGAGTTTAGCGGAATTTCGATACAAAAGGATTGTCCTGCTCCCAAAATCGGTAAGGATAATGGACGGCTTCCTGTGAATTGCCGATACCGACCCGCGGCCCGACAGAAACAGCATGCACCGGATCTCCTTGCGCTATATATAATGGCCGCTCCGTAAAATGGTGGCCGTAATAGTCCATTGTGATGCCCATCGCTTTAGTCAGTTTGCCTGGGCCACTCGTCCATTGTTTGATCGGCATGTGAGGCCCCCGAAGTTCCGCCATCAGATCGATTCCTTCGACCGGTTCCACTGCTCGTATCAGGATGGCACGCGGCGTATCCTCCGGTCCACTAACTACATTTATCAGCGCATGGGTATGCATTTGATACATATAAACAAGTCCGGATCTGCCGTACATGATTTCTGTCCGTTTGGTGCGCCGGTTGCCAAAACTGTGAGCTGCCCGGTCTTCCGCCCCCATATAGGCTTCTGTCTCGACGATCCTTCCGGCGACGATTCCTTCCGGCAGTTCGTGCACAAGCAGTTGCCCAAGCAGATTGCGAGCCAACTCCAATGTCGGTGTTTCAAAAAAATCAGCTGTAACTGGTTTGAACATCATTCATCCCTCCGGCATCCATTATACCGTTTTGCGGCCGGTCACTGCATGGATCAGAGGTTCAATGTCTTCTATTTTATCCTCATGAAAAGCTTTTACGATTGCCGAACCGACGATGAATCCATCAACGTCCTCACGAAGCAATTCGATGTGTTCCTGTCTGGAAATGCCGAACCCGGCATAAACCGGCACCGGACTTTGGCCGCGCACCGTTTTCATGAACTCTTTCACTTCCTGGGTCATTTCATCCCGGACACCAGTGATTCCCGTCACTGTAACGGCGTATACAAATCCTTTCGCCGCTTGCAAAATGTCATGCAGCCGGTTTTCCGTCGTGGTCAGCGTCACTAATTGAATCAATGTAATTTCCACTTTGTCCAAATATGGTTCGA
>CAZGMW010000510.1:0-1581 GCA_964526895.1 uncultured Planococcus sp.
CCATCTCATCAATGACCCCGAGTTCCCCGCTCCGGTCCCACAACTTCATCTCTGATGTTTCGTCATTCTTCAAGAATGGCTGTAGTTCTGACGTGCTGCCCATAAAAACAGGATTGTACTTGACGCTGCCATCAGAATTGTTCTCTAATTTCAGCAGCCCCTTAAACTCCAGTTCGGTTATATATTGACCAGTCTCCTCATAAAGCTCCCGGATAGCACATTCCTTCTCCGTCTCATCGCCTTCGCGCCGGCCTGCCGGCAACTCCCACTGCTTCCGCCATACGTTATAAACCATCAGAACCTTGTTATCACAGCTGATTACCGCAAAAGATCCGGCAATCGGCGCGTAATCCTTTATTTCTTCTTCCTTTATGACAATAAAATCAAGAAACCCGAAGCCATTATTTTTGGTGGTGTTCAAGTGCAGCACTCCTTCTTAAATAGCTTAACCTTCACTCATAGCAGCCTTTTCAACATCTCTTCTATAAAAATCATATACCATCTTTAAATTGCGCTTGATACCTTGAATCCCTTTCCACTTTTCAAACTTTTCAGGAATAGTAAACGCGGAAACAAAGTCTTCCGAGCTGATATCTGCTTCGATCGCTTTACCCGCCGCCTCTTTCAGCATCGTCACATAATCAATCATGGTTTCAATTTTTTCAGTCGATCCGATATCACCATGGCCTGGCAGCAGCACATTAATCTCCATCATCTTGGCTGACTCTAAGATAGTCAGAAATTCCTCAGGATGAAATATCGGTAGATGCAAATTGTCAGTGACGATGTCGCCCATCAATGCAGCCTTTTCTTTTGGAACATATAACAAAGTATCACTTGGTGAGTGTCCGCCTCCGAAGCAATATAGTTCAACATCCCGCTCAGTTCCCGAAATCACCAATTTGTTTTCAAAAGTAATCGTGGGCAGTGTCAGTTCCATGAAAGGAATCTGCGTTAACAGCACTTGCATCTCCAAGTATTGATTAGATAGACTCTGCTTTATGATTTCATCTTTTTCTGATTCGATTTGCAGGTTCAGATGGTCTAGGTACTTCTGAGTTTCTTCAATCTCGACGTCAACATCTCCTATGGCATTCTTGTCTTTGATCCATTCTCTAGTCAGCTCGGTGGAGATAATCGGCAGGTCCTTAAACACCTGATTGCCGAATACATGATCGCCGTGATAATGACTGTTCACCAGATATTTCACTTTTTTGCCTGTCAGGTTTTCAGCCTGCTTTTTCAACTCTTCAGCAGCTACTGGCGTATTAAAGGCGTCGAAAACCAACAGCTCCGTTCCCAAATCGACGAAACCGGCGTTGCTCCAGGCGCCGGTTCCCGGTTTTGCAATGGCGGCAAACACGCCGGGAGCCATTTTTTTCAATATGAAATAATCGGTCTGTGTAATAATTTCCATTTTTTTAATCTCCTCTAGGCAAACGAACCGGAACAGCCAACAAAATCAATTCCCCTTATTCACGTACTTCTCCGTCAACACTAAATACTCCTCAATCGCATCTTTTAACGCCTGCTGCGAAGCATTCCAAAACTCCGGCTTTGTTACATCCGCATCCAGATAAG
>CAZGMW010000511.1:0-1580 GCA_964526895.1 uncultured Planococcus sp.
CTTATCTGGATGCGGATGTAACAAAGCCGGAGTTTTGGAATGCTTCGCAGCAGGCATTGAAGGATGCGATTGAGGAGTATTTGGTGTTGACGGAGAAGTATGTGAATAAGGGGAATTGATTTTGGCTGCTTCTACTCATTTGGCCTAAAGGGAGAATAAAAAAATGGAAATCATTGCACAGACCGATTATTTCATACTGAAAAAAATGGCTCCCGGCGTGTTTGCCGCTATTGCAAAACCGGGAACAGGCGCATGGAGCAACGCCGGTTTCGTCGATTTGGGAACGGAGCTATTGGTTTTCGACGCCTTTAATACGCCAGTAGCTGCTGAAGAGTTGAAAAAGCAGGCTGAAAACCTGACAGGCAAAAAAGTGAAGTACCTGGTGAACAGCCATTATCACGGCGATCATGTATTCGGCAATCAGGTGTTTAAGGATTTGCCGATTATTTCTACTGAGCTGACTAGAGAGTGGATCAAAGACAAGAACGCCATAGGAGATGTTGACGTCGAGACCCAAGAAACTCAGAAGTACCTGGACCATCTGAAACTGCAAATTGAATCAGAAAAAGATGAAATCATAAAACAGAGTCTTTCTAATCAATACTCAGAGATGCAAGTGATGTTAACGCAGATTCCTTTCATGGAACTGACCTTGCCAACGATTACTTTTGAAAACAAATTGATGATTTCGGGGACTGAGCGCAATGTTGAACTATATTGCTTTGGCGGCGGCCACTCACCAAGTGATACTTTGTTATATGTTCCAGAAGAAAAAGCCGCATTGATGGGCGACATCGTCACTGACAATCTTCATCTTCCGATACTTCATCCTGAGGAATTTCTGACTATTTTGGAGTCAGCCAAGATGATGGAGATTAATGTGCTGCTGCCAGGCCATGGTGATATCGGATCGACTGAAAAAATTGAAACCATGATTGATTATGTGACGATGCTGAAAGAGGCGGCGGGTAAAGCGATCGAAGCAGATATCAGCTCGGAAGACTTTGTTTCCGCGTTTACTATTCCTGAAAAGTTTGAAAAGTGGAAAGGGATTCAAGGTATCAAGCGCAATTTAAAGATGGTATATGATTTTTATAGAAGAGATGTTGAAAAGGCTGCTATGAGTGAAGGTTAAGCTATTTAAGAAGGAGTGCTGCACTTGAACACCACCAAAAATAATGGCTTCGGGTTTCTTGATTTTATTGCTATAAAGGAAGAAGAAATAAAGGATTACGCGCCGATAGCCGGATCTTTTGCGGTAATCAGCTGTGATAACAAGGTCCTGATGGTTTATAACGTATGGCGGGAGCAGTGGGAGTTGCCGGCGGGCCGGCGCGAAGGCGTTGAGACGGAGAAGGAATGCGCCATCCGGGAGCTTTATGAAGAGACCGGGCAATATATAACCGAACTGGAGTTTAAGGGGCTGCTGAAATTAGAGAACAATGCTGATGGCAGCGTCAAGTACAATCCTGTTTTTATGGGCAGCACGTCTGAACTGAAGCCATTCTTGAAGAATGACGAAACGTCAGAGATGAAGTTGTGGGACCGGAGCGGGGAACTCGGGGTCATTGATGAGATGG
>CAZGMW010000512.1:0-1578 GCA_964526895.1 uncultured Planococcus sp.
ATTTGGTATCTTCGAGAACGAAATAGACGAAATCGCCGCGGACACTGACAGAAAATGTACCTTTGTTCAGGAGATCCGGCTCTTCGTAGACAGTGAGGGACTTCGATTCCGGAACAATTTTTATCAGCGGCTTCAGCAACGGCACAAGCCAAATTGCGGAATCTTGCCCTTTGACGAGAGCCAGGATTTCCAGGATATCGGGTTTGGCCGGCAAATCTGTTTCGAATTTGAAAATCGGCAGACCGTCCCATCCGAATAAAATCAGCTTTTCACTCGGCAGACCTTTCCTGAAACCCCCATAATAATAGCTGATCCAGAATCCTTCCGGCCCCACCACAATATCTTCAATTGCATCTCCCGCATGAAACGAAGCTGTAATTTCACCGGACATATTCAGTATGAAGATATTTTTCTCAAATCTGCCGCTTCTGCGCTGAACGAGCACAATCCGGTCCTGATCAATCCAACGGACAAAAGGATTATCATCATTGATTGGGGAAGGAATCCATTCCTTGTTAATAATGAGCCAGTTTCTTCCCTTTATAGAAATATAGATTACCAGTCCGTTTTCGTCCTGCCAGTCTGCGTCACGAATCGAATATTCCTTGAAGCGGGAATCTTCGTTTGAAAAAACGACTTGCTCGAGCAGATGAATTGGTGTTTTCAGCATCTTCAGCACATCCTGACTTTTGCTTGGTGCTTATTTTATTCGATAAAGAACAGCTGGAAACCTTGTGCCGCGTGGAATTTATTCGCCTGAACACTAGCAAAACCCCCAAATTAGTAAATGATTTTAAATTCCCTCTTGCACCTCCCGTTACGGAAGGTCTTATAATGGAAATAAATAACTAAAGGAAACGAGGGAGTTCATGTACTCAATCGGAAAACTTGCCAAAATGAGCCATGTCTCAATAAGAACTTTGCGCTATTACGATGAAATCGGATTATTGCTGCCGGCGCATCGAAATGATGCCGGGCACCGCTTTTATTCTGATGAAGATATTTCAAAGCTCCATTACATACTCATGCTCAAAGATCTGGGGTTTCCGCTTGAGACGATCATGCAATTTCTTTCCAATCGTGATTTTGATTTGCACGGTGTTCTGTCCATGCGAAAGAAAATGATCCTGGCTGAACAGGAAGAGTTGAAGAAGATGGAATCGGCAGTCGATACTTTGTTGACTATCGTTGAAACGGAGGAAGATACTGACTGGGAGACGGTGTTCAATACATTTTCCACTTTCCCGGCAGATAAGGGCCTCTTAGAAGTTCTCTGGGAAAAACATTTCACGGCAGAAGAACAACGTATTCTAAATGGCTTTTCAAGCTCTGAAGAAAATGAAGAAGGTAAACGCTTCTGGACCGACCTAGCCCAGGAAGTGCGTGACAACTTGCATCGAGGTCCAGACAGTCCTGAAGCACAGAGCCTGGCAAGAAGATGGATGGAGATGGTGGACAAGATGTATAAAGGAAACGGGGAGTTGGCTCAGAAAGTTTGGGATATGAATAGAGAACGCGAACCCCATCTGCGATTCTTTATATTCGAACAGGAGATCATTACCTTTATCGATCAGGCCA
>CAZGMW010000513.1:0-1574 GCA_964526895.1 uncultured Planococcus sp.
ATGGAAGACACCAGGCATCGACGAAATCTCGTGTTTGATATTTTCGCCTTCAACGACAAAAATCGGATAGATGAAATCTTCTTTATAGAGTCCGGTTTCCCGCACCATTGCACGGATATTGGCAGATCCACGCAATCTCCGGTGACGGTTGAATTTCAAATCTTTCATTAGTTACATCTTCCTTTCGCTATTTCATTGACGACATCCAAATACGTATAGGTGGCAGGAATAAAATCGATATGCCCGCCTGCATCCTTGATCGCCTTTTCGGTTACATGGCCGATTGCCGCAACCTCTATATCATTCCAATCCCCTCCCGCTTTCCGGTAAGCCGAAACAGCTGAGGGGCTGGCAAAGATGATGGATTGATGTTTCATCTTGGATAAAACTTGTGCATTGTCGAGCTTCAGATTCGTGTCATAAATAATCCACTCATCGACAGGCAATGGCATATTTGAAATCGTGTTCTTCGCCAAAGCCCCTTTGATGAATAAACACTTTTGACCATTCGCTTCAGCTGGAAATTCCTCTACAAAACGGTCTGCACTAAAAACGCTTGGAATAAAATCGACATGGTAGCCATTTCTCTCCAGAACCGCCGCCGTTTTTTCGCCGACAGCCGCTATGTTCGGTACATCGTTTGCACGCAGCTGGCAAAAAGCCTCTGCACTCGTACGGCTTGTGAAAATGAGCCAGCCGTAATCAGTGAAATCCGGTTTATCCGTCTGGCGAATCGAAGTTTCAATGAGTGGCAGATAAATTGCCTCGCCGCCCAATTCTTCGACTTTGCCGACTGCTTCTTCCGGAAAGTTTGAACCCGTAAAAACGATGGTTTTGCCTTCGAGCGATTTTTCTTTTTTACACATTGCTCTCAGCAATGACGCGCTGAATCAAATCATAGCCGCCCTGACCGCTGATTTTCTCAGCTACCACACGGCCAGCTTCGACCGGATCTTTATGGGTAACAGTTTCTTTGTAAAGCTGATCTGCTTCCGGTGAAGAAATCAGTCCAGTAAATGTGATCTCCCCATTGTCGACAGTCGCATAGCCCGCAATCGGTACTTGGCAGCTGCCGTTCATGTCTTTCAGGAATTTACGTTCTGCGTTAACTGCAAGCATCGTTTCTTCATCGTTGACTTTTGCAAGTTCCGCCAGTAATTCCGCATCATCCTCGCGGCATTCAATGGCCAAAGCACCCTGTCCGATCGCCGGCAGGCAATCTTCTATACTAAGGAATTCCGTTACGATATCGTCATTCCAACCCATGCGTTTCAATCCGGCTGCCGCCAAAATAATGGCATCGAATTCACCGGATTTCAATTTTTCAAGACGTGTATCGATATTGCCGCGGATCCACTGGATATCCAGGTCCGGACGCATCAATAATAATTGGGAGCTGCGGCGCAGACTGCTTGTTCCGACTTTTGCGCCAACAGGAAGTTCCATAAATTTCACATGATCATTGGCAATAAATGCATCGCGCGGATCTTCACGTTCCGGCACACAGCCGATTACCAGGTCTTGCGGCAAAACGGAAGGCATATCTTTCATGCTGTGGACAGCAAAATCGATTT
>CAZGMW010000514.1:0-1562 GCA_964526895.1 uncultured Planococcus sp.
TCCAGCACTATCTGCCGAAGAATACGCCGGTTTAATGGCTATTCCTTCATTTGTCAGGAAGTCTTCACCAGATACTGTTTCATTAGCATTAGATGTGAATTTTTTTATATTGACTTTGGAAAAATCGGGTTTGGTCATATTAAAGCGCCTCTTTTCCTAAGTTTAAAATTTGCTCCAGCTTATCGACAATATTCTGTCCTGAGTAGACTGCATCGGACAAGGAAGCTGATTTCCAAGAATCCATTTGCTCGGGTGGATATTTACCGGCGACATCAAGCACCGTAATGCTGTCGATAGCTGGGATAATTGTTTCCAATTTCTCCTGAGCTCCGCATAGCACCGCGTAATCGAATTGATGTTCAGCCAGATAGCCATTAACAGCTTCTGCATCATTCAGCTCTGGACTGATTTCCGGTTCTATGCCACCGACTGCCAAAAGCCCTTCAACGAAATCTGATTTCGCTTTCACTTCTTTTAACGGTCCTAGATGTAAAATCGCCGTTTTCAGTTCCATTTCCCGGCTTCGTGAACGAAGTTTTTCAAAAGGAGTCGCTAAACGTTTGGCCGTAATATACTCCAAATGGCTGCTGTCAATGGAATGATCTTTCACTGCTTCTTGCGGATTCGCATAGATATTGGTGCCAATCATCGAAGTTTTACGTTCGGCTGCAAGTTTTTTTCGTTCAAGCCATTTCCCTTGTATGTCATCGGCCAACCAGCCGGATTTGATCACTTCAGAATAGCCGCCTGCTTCTTCGATTTCAAGAAAATAATTCCACGATGCTTCTATATATTCATGAGTCAGATGTTCGATGAAATAGGATCCCGCTGAGGCATCCAGCACTCGTGAAGCATGGCTTTCTTCTTTAATAACCAATTGTACGTTACGGGCCACTCTTCGGCTTGATGGCTGAGAGATCGTAAGAAAATCATGGGGATGAACTGTATGTGCATCTGTGCCGCCCAACACCGCTGCAAAACTGGCATTTCCGGCACGAAGCAAATTGACATATGGATCAAGCTTTGAATAGGAACGGACAGAAGTTTCTGTATAAATCGGAATACTTACAGCTTCTTCACCATAAGCTTCACTGAATGCTTTCCATAAACCACGGAAAGCACGCAGCTTGGCGATTTCCTGGAAGAATTGAGTATCGACAGCAAAACGTATCCACGTCTTCCCGGCTGCTTCCTTATAGTTGCCATCTTTTATGCTTTCAGCCAGTATGCTTAAAGCCACACCCAGTTCATGGACGATTGTACCGCCAGCGTGATGCACTGGGATTGTATCAATCAGATGCGTCCGCACATTACCTGGTGCAACAGTTTCTTCTTCCGAAAAAATAACCCCTTTTAACTGGCTTTGACGTTTTGCATCAATAAAATCAAAGACACGCAGAATATCTGTGTCTTCGCTCGTCAGTTTAAAATAGAAAGGGTGTTTGACAAGGAGTTCAGCCAATTGTTCAAGTTCTGGGTTCGACCAGGTGAATTCCTGCGAACTGGTGCACGAAGCAAATTGACATATGGATCAAGCTTTGAATAGGAACGGACAGAAGTTT
>CAZGMW010000515.1:0-1561 GCA_964526895.1 uncultured Planococcus sp.
GCTCATGGCCGTCCCAACCGCCTTGGACGATCAGTGCTTTTTTTTTCAAGGAATCAACACTCCTGTCATTTCAAATTTGTTCTTTAAAGGCTGGATACAGCAATCCACTTTCTTTCCTCGATAGATAATTCAACAGCTTCAAGTACTTGTTGGCATTTGACTCCGTCTTCGAAATTTGGAACGGGTTGCCGGTCTTCCTGAATGGCATCCATAAGTTCAACAAAAGCATGGGTAAACGTATGTTCATATCCGATAGGATGCCCAGGGGGCCACCAAGCTTCAGAAAAGGCATGTGCCGGATCGGTTGCGAGCACACGGCGGAATCCCTGGACGTCGTTCTTGTCGTCGGTAAAGTAACCCTGAAGTTCGTTCATTCGTTCAAAATCAAAAATAACACTGCCTTTGCTGCCGTTTATTTCAAATGAGTTTGTGCTGCGGTGTCCTGTCGCAAATCGGGTCGTTTCAAAACTGCCGAGTGCTCCATTTGCAAAACGGGCTAAAAATGAAGTCGCGTCGTCTACAGTGACAGGACCTGTTTCAGCTGTTTTCCCGGTCTTTGCCGATAAACCGCCTGTTTCACCTGGAAGCGGTCGTTCCTTGATGAATGTTTCACTTTGGCCGATCACTTCCGAAATATCGCCTATTAGGTAATGGGCCATATCAATCAGATGTGCACCTAAGTCACCTAACGCACCTGAACCGGCAATTTCTTTCTTCAGACGCCAAGCAAGAGGGAAGTCGGGATCGACCAGCCAGTCCTGTAAAAAGGAGGCCCGAAAATGATGGATGTGGCCTAACCGATCTTCATGGATTAATTTTTTCGCAAGCATGACAGCTGGTGCAAACCGGTAATTAAAGCCAACCATGTGCTTCACGCCGGCTTTTTCTGCTGCGTGGAGCATTTCACGTGAATCCTTTAATGAGAGCGCGAGCGGTTTTTCGCAATAAAGGTGTTTGCCGGCACCGGCCGCCGCAATGGCAATATTTTTATGGGCGTTGCTTGGAGCGTTGATATCGATCAAGTCAATATCTTCCCGCGATATAAGATCCTTCCAATCAGCAGAATATTCTTCCCAGCCGAATTGAGTTGAGGCAGCTGCCACAGCTTCGGTATTTCGTCCGCAAATCAATTTCATATTTGGATGAAGGCGGTCTGGAAAAAACAACGGCAATGCGCGATAAGCATTGCTATGGGCTTTACCCATAAATTTATAACCAACCATACCAATATTCAGCTTTTTCAATCGATCAGCTCCCATCTTTGTTTACTCGATAAACAAACTAGCTTTTATTTTCTCTAATATTTAAAATTCTGTCAAATCAGAAAGCTCATGCATTTAATACTCTTGAATTGGCGCTCATTAATCTTCAGTATAAAATGGTAATTTGACTTTATAATTTAAAAAATTAAATAGTCAAATTAACGTTTGCGTACATATGTTCCCTTTGCTATGATGGAAATACACACACAATGGAATGGCGGGTCTTCTTGCCGCACATTCAGCGGATGCTTCTTCAATTAAGATAAAAACTGAAGGAGGAATTTTTATATGTACCAGTC
>CAZGMW010000516.1:0-1556 GCA_964526895.1 uncultured Planococcus sp.
ATCGAAGAGGTTGAAGCGCTGAAACAATGGATGCTTTCCAACATACCGGAATCCCAGGAGCCGACGATCATCCATTACGATTTTAAATTGAATAATGCGATGTTCAGTCAAGATTACACGGAAATAACGGGACTTTTTGATTGGGAAATGACAACTGTCGGTGATCCGCTGGCAGATCTGGGGGCAGCCATGAGCTACTGGATTCAGTCCGATGACCCAGAACTTCTGAAAAAAGGAATGGGCAAACCGCCGGTCACTGTCAATGAAGGATTTTATACACGTGAGGAATTTATTCGCAGCTATGCGGAAAAGAGCGGGAGGGACGTCTCACAAATCGATTTTTATTTGACGTTCGCTTATTTCAAGCTGGCCGTCATTGTCCAGCAGATTTATTTCCGGTATAAAAATGGCCAGACGCAGGACCCGCGATTTGCGAACTTTGATCGATTCGTCAAAAGTCTGATCCGCTACGCGCTTGGAACAGCCACAAAATAAGCTTGTGCTAATTGACTGTGAATGGTGTAGGAGCGGGTATGTAATGTGTAAGGAGGCGTTAATATGGATGCCAAGCAGTTATTTACACCAGATTTCGTAAAAAATCCCTATCCTGCATATGCACAATTGCGGGAAACCGAACCGGTCTTTCAGACCCGCTTTCCTGATGGCCAGCAGGGCTGGCTGATTACTGGATACAGCGAAGCGGTGGAGGCATTGAAAGAGCCGCGTTTCATAAAAGATTACAGTAAACTTTACGGGGGAACGATGGACGGAATGAGCGTTTTTACACAAAACATGCTTTTTTCTGACCCGCCTGACCATCGCCGTCTACGGGGATTGGCTCAAAAAGCTTTTACTCCAAAAGTGATTGAAGCCATGAAGGAACGGATAGAAGAGATAACCGATGAACTGCTGGATCTTATCGCAAAGAAAGAAAAAATCGATTTAATCGACGACTTTGCTTTTCCTTTGCCGATTATTGTCATTTGTGAAATTCTCGGTGTCCCTTCAGAAGACCGGGATAAATTCCGGATCTGGTCGAATTCATTAATCGAAGGAAGCAGCGGGGAACCAGGAGTCAGCGTTTATCAGCACATGAATGATTTTATCCAATATCTTGGTGAATGGTTCAATCGAATAAGACAGAATCCGGGAGACGACTTAATCAGCAGGCTGCTCCTGTCTGAAGAAACGGGAGACCGAATGACCGAAAAAGAATTATATGGACTGGTGACGCTGCTGATCATTGCGGGGCATGAAACCACTGTCAATCTGATCGGCAACAGTTTTCTCAATCTGTTGAAACAGCCGGAACAAAAAGAATTGTTGCGAAAAAATCCCGAATTGATCGATCAGGTTATCGAAGAGTCATTGCGATTTGATGGACCGGTTGAGTTCAGTACTTCAAGATGGGCAAGTGAAAATTTTCAATTTGCCGGCAAAGAAATCAGACGTGGTGAATTGGTGGTCGTAGCATTGAATGCAGCGAACCGGGATCCTCAAAAATTTCAGGAAGCGGATATTTTTGATATCAGCCGTGACAAGAGTCCGCATCTCGC
>CAZGMW010000517.1:0-1555 GCA_964526895.1 uncultured Planococcus sp.
CAGAAGATTATTTAAACCGCCCTGGCTATGCATTGGGCTTTGCCGCAATCGACGAACCCAGAATACATAAGACTAACCTGCGAATAATTTTGCATGGAAGCATGGATGAAACGGCTTTACTAATTTACCCGCATAGTCCCGTAGAAGTTTTCCAGGTCGACTTCTCTACCTACGCAACTTATTCTGTTGTTGCTGATCACTTTACGACACCAAGTATTGACGAAATCTATGAAGGAAATACATTCAGAGTTTACGAAAAATCGATTTATCTGGATTTTTTCATTGATAGAGCAGTCGGGCATGAATCGGCGCAGGCTCCGGCAGGAAAGGAGTACAAACATTACTCATTTCTTTGTTTTGATCATGTAGTCGATGTCATTTCAAGCGACGTGCCGATAATCAGGATATTGAATCCGGAGGAATAGTTCCAGTTGTTTTTATGTTACTCTTCCCCTTCGACCTCTTCCATCAACTCGAGTAATTTCCTTACCGTGTTGACATTTCGTATAGTCACCAATTTATAAAGTTTTGTTCCAATCACCTTCTGCATGCCGCTCTTTGCAGAAAACACTTTATCGACCGACCATAAAATTGCGCCTGGAACATAATCCACCCGGTCAATTTCAGGTTTGATCGTCAGCTCATCCAGCACAGTCTTCCTATCTGCTTCTGGCCACAGGAACCAGACATCGCTTTTCATGTCCTTATCGTTTCTCCAGCTTTCCGGGACGCTTCCAGCTATCTGCTGAAACTCTTCAATATTGTAAACCAGCACTTTTATACTTAGATTGAAATGAGCCAGAATTGCAGATTCCAAAATTGCGGGCAGTTCAGCTTTATCATGATGGCTGTCCGCAAAAATGATATTCCCTGAATTGATATAGGTCTTAACCGATGTCATCCCCGCTTCTTCAAACACCTCTTTCAGCTCTTTCATATCCACTTTATTGTTGCCGCCTACGTTTATACCCCTTAGCAACGCGACATAAATCATAATTGCGCCCCCTTAAGCTAAATTTCAACCCAATTTATTCTGCTATTATGACAAAACTGTCCAAGCTTTCAACTTCGTCACCTTCAAGCATGCCATAAAGGCTGTACGCCAGCGACTGAATCCGCGGCGGAACATCGGTAAACGCTGGCTGGATACTCTTCGCATAGGCAGCTTCCCACGCACCGTCCTGCAAATAGCCGGCATCAACTACTGTGGTATATCCGACTTCCCATCCTGCCGTCTCAAGTATTTTCTGTAATTGACGTGAATCGAATACGTGCTGAATATTGCCTTCATTATCAATAAATTCACTGTACAGCGCAAGAATGGCTGTTGCTGCGAAATGTGGCCGCTGTGTCATGCGGGTAAAATTGACATCCCATTCTGCAATGCAGATCCGCTTGGCCATGCGCCGTATTTTACTAAAATAAGCGAGAAGCTGCTCTGGATTACGGAAGTACCACGAGGAGTGGGAAAGAATTGCCACATCAAAGCTCTCTTCAGGCAGATCGAGCAGATCGGTCTGCAGCTTGAAATCGATACGGCTGCCGAGTGCAGAAG
>CAZGMW010000518.1:0-1553 GCA_964526895.1 uncultured Planococcus sp.
AAAGCGACAAAGGGACGCGTTACATCGAAGTCTTCAACAAGCTCGAAGAAGATTCGCGTTACCGCATTAAAGCATCCAAACAACATTAGTATTTGATGAGCCGGGCATATGGAGAATGTCCGGTTTTTTTATGGGAATTTTTAAGAAGTAAGGATCGGCCACTTGTAAAACAGCCCATTACGAAAACAGCAGCCAAATGATAAACTTGAAATAACGAAAAATTGAAAAAACGGGGTGTGCTGAGTAGTCGTATTAAAAGGGAAAGCACCATCGGGTGAAAGGAATTTTTATTTGAATGATGAGACCTTGAAAAAATGATTTTTGATTTGATAGCTCTGACGACCGCGTGGTGGCAGGTGACTCATCAGCGGAAGAACAGGTGTTAAACCGGCTGCTGATCGCGATTCTGAAAAAAGAGTCGGCCGAACAGGCCATCCATTTCTCGCACGAGGCGATTGAAATGCACGGCGACAACGGCTATATCGAGGATTTCGTGACACCTCGGCTGCTGCGCGATGTACAGGTGCTGGCGGTATGGGAAGGGACAGCCAATATCCATGGGCTTGAATTGATCCGTCTCGTCAATAAATTCAGTGCGCATGAAGTGTTTACGCGGCATTTGGAGGTGCGTTTGAATCAGTTGACAGCCACTACTGAAATGGAAACGGTGCGCGGCAAGCTGGTAGAGCTGCAAGGGGAATTAAATGCTTTTGCCGGCTTTGACGCTGACTTGCAGACGTTCGAAGCAAAAGGCTTGCTGCAGAAAATGGCGCGGTTGTTTGAAAATGTGATTGCTTTGGAATGGGCATGGAGGCGTGTATGCGCTGCTTGCTGAAATTTTCACAGAAATGACCTGGAATACGCGTGAATTGGGTGCTGAAATGAAAACTGTGAAGCATTTTGAATATGTGATGCGTGGATGAAAGGAGACCGGCCGCAGATTGAGTGATCTGTGGCCGGTTTTTGATGTTATTTAAAGAGGCTAATTTCCAGTTATTTGGATATACTGTCCATTGCGGATGAAATACTGTCCATTAAGGCTTGAATACTGTCTGTTATGAGGAGAATACTGTCCAATAGAGTTCAATTACTGTCCATTGTGTTTTAAACAGAGAAAATAAAAGGTGATTCTCTACAATTTTGATTAAAAATAAATGAAATATCCGCTCACAACAGAATAGAAATTCCAGTATTTGGCGTTACTTTCCAATTAGGTTTAAATACTTTCCAAATTGGCTTAAATACTTTCCAATTGACCTGAAATACTTTCCAAAAAGGGTCAAATACTTTCCATTTCATTTTCTGCAAATCATTTGCATAAAGATGGAAATTGAATAACCAGCCAATTCCCACTGATTTGGACATACTGTCCGCAGAAGAAAAATACTGTCCGGAACCAATTTCTCACATAAAAAAGGCGGACCGCACACAGCGGACCACCTTCCAACCAAATTCTATTCCTCGCCATGCCCCATGCAGCGTTCGCATTCGTAGACGATCGACTCACGCTGCTCCTGGATTTCTGCTCCACATTCGCGGCATTCTTTTTTGGT
>CAZGMW010000519.1:0-1548 GCA_964526895.1 uncultured Planococcus sp.
TGGTACGATGTCGTCTCCGATGCTGTGCAGAAGAACGACATCCGGCAATAAGGAACTTCAGGTAAAAAACCCATCTTGATCCCCCCAACTTAAATCCTTTCTTTCTACCTACCCCATCTTGCCCTTCGTCATTCTTATTGAAATAAAAGAGCGTTTGACATTCTTACAGCAAAAATCCAGTTACCGGAAATTAAATCCGGTAACTGGATTTTTTAATTTTTTCATTTGCGGGACCTTCATACAATCTCCTAAATGATTGGTTAATCATTCGGTTGGGCAGAAACCAGTTCCGCTTGAACGATATAGCGATCTGTTGCATAACCGATAAAATCAAAAGGATAGCAAGTGGTCAGAGTAAGAGTCGATTCGTCCTTTTCCACAATGACCGTCCTGTCATCTTCATGAGTGATCCAAATATCCGTTATTTCATAAACGTAGGTTTCATTCTCATATTCGACATACAATAGATCTGTTCTTTCCAATTCTCCGAGCCGGGTGAATACCGTATCTCGATGACCACTTAGAACCGTATGGCCATAACCGCCCGGCACCGTGGTCAGATCGCTGACAAACATGCCGACGCCCTGGCTTAAAGTGGACGGGTCCGTGCCCCAATAAACCGAATATTTTTGTTCAATCTTCGGAATGAGAAGCGTCGCCATCTGCTCCCCTGTGTTATGGGATGCATCTGAAGTCACCATAGGAGTGGGTGCGCTCGGCAAGGGAGGCGGAGTGTACAGCATCTCTTTTTCAATTGTCTTTTCAATTTTTTTGAAATCCCGCACTTCTTCCTCATCTAAATCCTGTGCGGCCGACTGTCCGGCATTCCATTCCATAAAACTGGGTAATGCGATTGCCAATCCGACGATCAGAAGGATCAGGCCCAGCCATCGCCTCATATATCATCACCTCGAAGTAAAACGGCAGGAAGCTTCCTGCCGTTTTTTGCATTAAGCTGTTCTATTTTTACGACGGAACAACAGCAAAGATCCAGCTCCAGCAACGCCAGCACCGAACAGCATCATAAGCGGTCCATTTGAAGCAGTATCCGGCAGAGCCGCTCCTTCTTCTTCATTTTCTTCTACCGCTTCTTCATTTTCTTCCACTGCTTCTTCAGGTTCTTCAGGAGCTACTTCCGGTACTTCCGGAGCTACTTTCTGGCTGTCTACATATTCTTTGTATTGAGACTGAGTGACTTCACAGGCTAATCCATCGTTGTCCCCATCAAGGCGGTGCGGATCGTTATCCGCGCTGTACCCATTTTCATACCAGAATGCCATTACTTCCTGCGGGTTTGCAAAATCTCCACAGTCCTTATCATGATTGTCAGCAGCCACACTAAACGTCGTCCCCATAAACAAAAGCGACCCGGTCAAAATCCCTGCAATACCTTTTTTCATCTTTTTTCTCCTCTCTTCTTCCTTTATTTTGAAACTCCCTTTATAATATTCTGAATTGGTATAATATTCAATATAAATTATAAATATTTTACTATTTTTCACATAATCGCATCAAAAGTAGCAGAGAATTTTCCATTTTGGAGAATAT
>CAZGMW010000520.1:0-1545 GCA_964526895.1 uncultured Planococcus sp.
TAATTACCAATGAACCTCTATAATAAAAGAGGGTAAAAGGGGTGGGGAATTTACCCCGCCCCTTATTTTTTTGAATACAAATAGGAGGTATTTTCATGCTGCAGAAAATGACCATGAAAGATTTGGATTTGAAAGGTAAACGCGTATTTTGCCGAGTCGATTTCAACGTACCGATGCAAGATGGAGAAGTGACGGATGATACACGGATCCGTGCAGCTGTACCGACCATCGACTATTTGGTTGAAAACGGAGCGAAAGTAATATTGGCAAGTCATTTGGGGCGTCCAAAAGGCGAAGTCAATGAAGAGATGAGACTTGCTGCGGCTGGATCGCGGTTAAGCGAATTGCTACATAAAGAAGTGAAAAGCCTGCAGGAGTCAATCGGTGAAACGGTTGAAAAAGAAATTGATGAAATGCAGCAAGGTGACATTATTCTTTTGGAAAATGTCCGTTTCCATGCAGGAGAAGAAAAGAACGATGAAACACTGGCAAAATCATTTGCTGATCTCGCAGATGTGTTTGTCAATGACGCTTTCGGAGCGGCGCACCGAGCTCACGCTTCTACAGCAGGCATTGCGAAACATCTTCCATCAGTCTCAGGGCTTTTGCTCGAAAAAGAATTGGATGTATTGGGTAAAGCTTTGTCCGAACCTGAACGGCCATTTACTGCCATCATTGGCGGGGCGAAGGTAAAGGATAAAATAGGCGTCATCGACCATTTGCTTGATAAAGTGGATAACCTTTTGATCGGCGGCGGATTGTCGTACACGTTCATCAAAGCAAAAGGCTATGAAATCGGAAACTCGCTAGTGGAAGAAGATAAGCTGGAATTGGCTAAAACCTTTATCCAAAAAGCTGAAGAAAAAGGCGTGAAATTCTATCTTCCAATCGATGCCACAGTAGCCAGCGAATTTTCAAAAGATGCAGAAACGAAGCAAGTGAAAATCGAAGAGATCCCTTCCGACTGGATGGGGCTTGATATTGGCACTGAGACTGCAGAACTTTACCGAAATGTCATCAAGGAATCCAAATTGGTTATCTGGAATGGTCCGATGGGTGTTTTCGAAATGGAACCATTCGCAAACGGCACACGTTCGGTTGCAGAGGCAATGGCCGAAACCGAAGCTTATACAGTCATCGGCGGAGGAGATTCTGCGGCAGCAGTTGAGAAATTCAATGTGGCCGAAAAGATGGATCATATCTCTACTGGCGGCGGAGCTTCGCTTGAATTCATGGAAGGCAAGGAATTGCCTGGAGTAACAGCACTTACTGATAAAAAATAAAGAATTCAATAATATTCTGTACAAAAACCGAGAGGGAGTGTCTTTTTGAGAAAATCGATTATCGCAGGAAACTGGAAAATGTATAAAACAGCTTCAGAAGCAAAAGCGTTTGCAGAGGAAGTCAAAACAGCATTGCCGTCGGCTGAGAAAGTTGACGCCGTTATCTGTGCACCTGCTTTATTTCTTCAAAGTTTAGTGGAGGCCGCTCAAACGACTGATTTGAAAATTGGCGCGCAAACAATGCACGAAGAAAAAGAAGGAG
>CAZGMW010000521.1:0-1539 GCA_964526895.1 uncultured Planococcus sp.
GTTGGTACGTATGTAAATAAGCACACCACGCACTCCAGCTTTCGCCATACTGAATCGGCGCATTTACCTGTTGTATTTTGCAATAGAAAAGTGCAGAGTGTTGCAACGCTTTTTACAGAATGTTGCCGCCAAGGAGTTTCAGTTGGTTCGAGATAGTGCATTGGTTAAGCGATAACTTTCGCCGGTGTAAGTGATGATGTGTGCGTGATGGATCAACCGATCCACCAACGCTGCGGTTAGTCGACTATCGACGAATATTCGGTTCCACTGGCTAAACTCTAAATTCGAGGTAACGATTAAGCTTTTCTTCTCATAAAACTCGGTGATGAGTTGGAAGAGGATTTCTGCCCCTTCCTTACTGAATGGCACGTAGCCCATTTCATCTAAAATCAACAGTTGAATGTCATCAAATTTCTTGCGAAATGCACTCAGCTTCCCATTTCGATAGGCTGTTTCCAGTTCTTCAACCAGATGGGAGACCCGGTAGAAACGCACCTGGTAGCCCATCTCACAGGCTCGTCTGCCTAAAGCGGAAGCTAAATGCGTTTTCCCTGTGCCCGGTGCTCCAACGAGCACAAGATTCTGGTGCGCTTTGATGAAATCCAAGTCTTCCAGTTGGTCCTTGGTTACCGTTTGTGGCAACCGCAACGAAGATCCCCATTGATAGCTTTCCAGCGTTTTGTTTTCCAAAAAACGTGCTTTCTTCAAATTTCGTTCCACTTTGGCGAATTCACGCATTTCGATTTCTTTGACCAACACATTGGATAGGTAATCTTGTGGAGTTGAAAATTCGACCGAATCCACTACCTCAGCCACATACGCGAGTCGCAGCTGCTTACACAAATCACGCAGGTTCTCGGTCATTGCTCGCGCCTCCTTGCTGACTCAAGCCATCATACTGATTCCAATCCACATCAAAAGGATGATTCTGCTCAGGATGAGAATCGGTCATCATGTGTTTGTAGAAATCCTCATTGATTTCTTCCAAGGGATAGCGGATCAATAGCGCAAGCACTTGCTCAATCCGTTGTTTCCGCACATGGGCGGAAGGAATAGAGATATACTCTTTGATGCGGCCGGGCAAGTATTGCCGATAACGGGAATATTCGACGACACGGGGCTTTTGTCGCCACGCACTAAAGATGTCCTTCCACGGAAGCAGCTTCCGCTTGTTCATATAAGGTCGCAGACCTTCGGCGATAATTTCTCCATCGGGGGTGACCACTTGGTATTTATCCCACGTCGTCACCAGGTATAATTGGATATGATTTTTTCCTTTTGGAATATGTACAATGTCATCATCCACTTTGATTTCGTTGTAAGGATTTACTTTAATCAGCTGTTCTTTTCGCACCGGATAAGGAAAATTCGGCAGATTTTTCATGCTGCTTTTCTCTTCTTCCCAAAGCACCTGGATGTCAATTTGTTTTCTGTAATGCTGCCGGCACTGATCATCCATAGAGAACGCCAAAAGCTTTTCGGAAAGATCCGCCAATCCCGTGATAACGGGCGGAACACTGAAGAAGTTGTAACGGATAT
>CAZGMW010000522.1:0-1535 GCA_964526895.1 uncultured Planococcus sp.
TTTCGAATTCAGCAAGGCAAGACCAGCACAATCCGCTTGTAAGCTTACCCGTTTCAATTGATGACATAATTGCCGGTGTGGATGCACTGATTGTGACTCATACCCACTTGGACCACTGGGACGATGCAGCAAAAGAGGCGTTGCCAAAAGACATAAAATTGTTCACTCAAAATGAAGATGACAAAACCGAGATTGCAGGCGCTGGCTTCACGAACATCGAAGTGCTTCAGGAAGATACTGTATTTGAAGGCATTCAATTGATCAAAACAAAAGGTGAGCACGGCAGAGGTGAAATCTTGAAAATGGCCGGCCATGTATGCGGCGTTGTCTTCAAGCATGAAGATGAAAAGACGCTTTATGTAGCTGGAGACACTGTGTGGTATAAAGAAGTGCAGAAAACAATCGATGCCCACAGCCCAGAAATCATCGTAGTAAATGGAGGGGACAACCAATTCCTTCAAGGGGGTTCACTTGTTATGAACGAAGAAGATGTCTATGAAGTGCATAAAGCGGCACCTGAAGCGACAATCATCTCTGTTCACATGGAAGCGGTAAACCACTGGAACCTCTCAAGAGCAGACTTGAAGAGGTTTGCGGAAGAAAAGGATATGTCTTCGAATGTAGTTATTCCAAATGATGGCGATTCCTATTCTTTCTAAGCTTTAGATCGAGTAGCTCCGCTGTCTGTCCTATGACGAAAAGAAAGATTTTGATGCTTCTTCCGTCTTCTAAACTTTTACATTTCAAGCGTATATTAAAAAAGACCATATCAGGTCTTTTTTTGTTTTTAAGTTTTTAATGGACTTTCTTTTCAATTCTAATATAGTTGGACGAAAGGATATTGTCTGAAGCTTTCCCATGAGCACTGACAAAAGAATGGTCTGTCTCATCCTCAAGCTCTAAAAATCGAATCCAAATAAAAAAATGACCCTGAGAAATCAGGGTCATTCTTTAATAATCGTCAATTTCTCGCGAATAGCAGTGCGCTCCCGTTTTTGCGGAACCGTCTGCGGATAGCCGATCATCATCGTGGCGACAATTTTCTCACCTGGCTGAACACCAAGCGCATCACGGAATTCCGGCTTGTAAATCCAGTCATTTGAACGCCAGATCATGCCGATTCCGCGTTCCCAGGCAGCAAGCTGGAAATTTTGAAGCAGGGAAGCTACAGCCCCCATGTCTTCATCGCGCTGTTTTTGGCGCGGGTCTTCAGAAATAACGACTACCAGGTGAAGCGGGATGTCCCGGAAATACTCAGCTTTATTCAGTGCAGCGGGGGCAGGTGCGCCGTTTACTTTTGAAGCGGCGCCGAGGAAGGCCTGCACAAATTTCTCTTTTCCGGCTTCTGCAAACAATAGGAAGCGCCAAGGTTCGTTGACTTTATGGTTAGGAGCCCATTTGGCGATGTCGAGCAGCTCGATGATTTCATCGATGTCGACTGGGTCCAGCTTGAAATTGGTGATGGAACGTCTTTCCATAATCGCTTTATCAATCGGGTTTTGCATTTATAAACTCTCCTTCATTCTCGTATAACT
>CAZGMW010000523.1:0-1529 GCA_964526895.1 uncultured Planococcus sp.
ATTATATCATCAAAGCCGCCAGCTTTCGGTCCGCCGGTGTTGTTGACCAGGACGTCGATGCGTCCCGCTTGTTCTATGACAAAGGAGAAGAAATCCGCGATGTCCTTTTCACTTGTCATGTCGCAAGGTTTATAGAAGACCTGCTCATTATGCGATCGCTGTTTTATTTCTTCAGCGGTTTGCTTCAATTTATCTTCACTTCTGCTTGAAATGAAAACGATTGCCCCTTCTTTGGCAAATTCCATCGCTGTCGCTTTTCCAAGCCCTTTACTGGAAGCCATGACCGCCACGACTTTATCCTTTAATCCTAAATCCATACTTTATTCATCCTCTCCAAGTAATCTCCACTTCTCAGTTTACCCAACCCCGAGACATAATGCAGTTGAATGGTGTTGGAATTCGGAATATTCTTTCTTGTATATCCGTCAATAGTCCAATGGCGTGAAATAGGATAGAATATGATAGGATATATATATTGATACTAATGGGAGTGTTTTAAATGGAAGAACGCGAAATTTTTGATATTACAATTATCGGCGGCGGGCCAACAGGCTTGTTTGCTTCCTTTTACGGCGGAATGCGCAAGATGAAAGTGAAGATTTTGGACAGTCTGCCACAACTTGGCGGTCAATTGACGGAACTTTATCCTGATAAATATATTTACGATGTTGGCGGATTTTCTAAAGTGCTGGCGAAAGACTTGGTTGATAACCTGACTGTTCAGGCCAATTACGGCGATCCGACAATTTGTCTGGAGGAAACAGTATCAGCGGCAGAACGCCACGGCGATCATTTTGTGATCCGTACCGATAAAGGCGAACATTACTCGAAAACGATCTTGTTGACTGCAGGAGTAGGAGCGTTCCAGCCGCGGAAGTTGGCAGTTGAAGGCGCTGAAGAGTTTGAAGGGAAAACTTTGCATTACGGAGTGAAGGACCTTACGATGTTCAACGGTAAAAAGGTCGTTGTTCTTGGCGGAGGAGATTCCGCGGTAGACTGGGCAATGATGCTGGAAAATGTAGCTGATCAGGTAACCCTGAGCCATCGCCGCGACAAAATGACGGCTCATGAAGCCAATGTGGATACAATGATGGCATCTACTGTAAACGTTATGAAGCCATATGGTGTCCAGGAATTGGTCGGCGAAAACGGAGAAGTCCGCGAACTGGTGCTGATTGATAAAGAAGGCAATGAAGAACGCCTTGAAGTCGACCATGTCATCGTCAACTACGGAAATATCACATCGCTTGGACCGTTGAAAGAATGGGGCCTTGAGATGGAGAAAAACTCTGTCGTTGTCAATTCCAAAATGGAGACAAGCATTGAAGGCATTTATGCTGCCGGAGACGTAGCCACTTACGAAGGTAAAGTGAAATTGATTGCTGTAGGATTCGGCGAAGCGCCGACGGCTATCAATAACGCGAAAGCGTATCTTGATCCGAAATCCAAAGTTCAACCCCTTCACAGCACGAGTGTATTTAAATAAGTCAAAGCATTTCCGCTTTCAGTGGAAATGCTTTTTTATAAAT
>CAZGMW010000524.1:0-1528 GCA_964526895.1 uncultured Planococcus sp.
GGAAAAAGATTATTATAATTTTGAAGCGTTAAATTTGCCAAAAGGGCATCCGGCGCGTGATATGCAGGACTCCTTCTATATATCTGAAGATATTCTTTTGCGCACGCATACATCTCCTGTACAGGCGCGTACGATGGAAGCGAAAGGCGGAGAGCCGATTAAAATCATCTGCCCGGGCAAAGTCTATCGCCGCGACAATGATGACGCGACGCATTCGCACCAGTTCACGCAAATTGAAGGGTTGGTCATCGGCGAAGATATCCGCATGAGTGACCTGAAAGGGACACTTTCTGTATTCGCTAAGAAAATGTTCGGAGAAGACCGTGAAATCCGTCTTCGCCCAAGTTTCTTCCCATTCACAGAACCATCTGTTGAAATGGATATTTCCTGCTTCAAATGCGGAGGAGAAGGCTGTAACGTCTGCAAGAAAACCGGCTGGATCGAAATTCTTGGAGCGGGTATGGTGCATCCGAACGTATTGGAAATGGCTGGCTATGACTCGAAGCGACTGACAGGATTCGCTTTCGGTATGGGACCTGAACGCATTGCGATGCTGAAATATGGAATAGAAGACATCCGTCATTTCTATACAAATGACGTCCGCTTTTTATCCCAATTTCAACGCACGGAAGTTTAAGGAGGAAATGACATGTTAGTATCGATTAAATGGTTGAAGGATTATGTAAATACACAGGACTTGCCGCCGGCTGAACTTGGCGAGAAGATTACGCGCGCAGGAATTGAAGTGGACGCAGTGATCGACCGCTCGGAAGGTCTTTCGAATATCGTTGTCGGTCATGTGGAATCATGCGTTAAACATCCGGAAGCGGATAAATTGAATATCTGCCAGGTCAATGTCGGCGAAGAAACCACGCAGATCATCTGCGGCGCACCGAATATCGCTGCAGGCCAGAACGTAATTGTTGCTCGCCCCGGCGCCAGCCTGCCAGGTGGCATGAAGATCAAGAAAGCGAAACTGCGCGGCGAAGAATCGAATGGTATGATTTGTTCCCTTCAGGAGCTCGGCATAGAAGGCAAACTTGTTCCAAAAGCATACGCGGAAGGCATTTATGTATTGCCGGAAAACGCGGAAGTCGGTTCGGATGTCATCACGAATTTTGATTTGGATGACACGGTCCTTGAACTGGGCTTAACGCCAAACCGCGCAGATGCGATGAGCATGCTCGGTGTAGCTTACGAAGTTGGAGCGATTCTGGAAGAAGAAGTGAAGCTGCCGGAAATCACTTATAAAGAAGCGGAAGACAAGGCGTCATCCATGTTGACTTTGAACATCGATTCACCGGAAGCCAACCCTCTATATGTGGCAAAAGTGGTGCGGGGTATCGAAGTGAAGGAATCTCCAATGTGGCTGCAGCAGCGATTGATGGCTGCAGGCGTCCGTCCGCATAACAACGTGGTGGATGTGACGAATTATGTCTTGATGGAATATGGCCAGCCGTTGCACGCTTTCGATTATGATTTGCTGGAAACCGGCAACATCACGGTTCGCCATGCCAAGAAAGATGAA
>CAZGMW010000525.1:0-1525 GCA_964526895.1 uncultured Planococcus sp.
GTTCCGTGCTGCCGGATTCCGGTGCTGCTGAATCGGGACTCCAGGAATTTGATGTCATCGTCGAAATGGATGGTGAACCGATTAACGGAAGCATCGCCCTTCGCAAGCATCTTTACGAAGAAAAGGAAATCGGTGAAACGCTGATGGTGAAAGCGTATCGTAATGGTGAATTATTGGAGTTCGAATTCGAGCTTGTGGATAATTCATCTCTGCAATAAAATCTTTTGGAAGCCGGAGAGAAATCTCCGGCTTTTTGTATGCAGGAAAAAAGGAGTTTCAGGCGAAATTAATAGAGACCAGAAATAGAAGAACGGAGGATGGAAATGTTCAGATCAATGGATGATTTTTATGAAGTCTGGAAAGATGAAGCCAAAGGAACGCAGCAAGTGCTTGAGTCGTTGACGGATGAATCGCTGCATCAGGAATTTACGGAAGGCTACCGCAGTCTTGGCCGTCTTGGCTGGCACTTAGCGACGACGCTGGAGGAAATGGTTTCGCTCACGGGTCTTCAATTTTCAGGAGCGGATTTCAGCAAGCCGGTACCCGACACGGCAGAAGAAATTGCTGAAGCGTATCGATTTACCAATCAATCGATGATCACGGCAATGAAAGAGAATTGGACGGACGAAACGTTGGAAGAAGAACATGACCTGTACGGAGAAACATGGACGGTGGCTACGCTTTTGAAAGTGCTGCTGTTGCATCAAGTGCATCACCGGGCGCAAATGACCGTAGTGATGCGGCAAGCTGGATTGAAAGTGCCGGGACTGTATGGACCAGCAAAAGAAGAATGGGCTGCCATGGGTGCAGAACCACCGATTGTTTAATGTTTACCGCGGAGCTGAGTAGCTCTGCGGTTTTTTATTGAAGTTTTTTCTGTGCCATTAATCGCTTTGTAACATTATTGTAAAATTTGTTAAGTAAAATCAGAGAATACAGTTGTATCGTTCGGAAAAGCAGAAAAATGACATGTGGATAACTTTCGGGCAAACCGAGAAGCAACAACTATCCACAGAAGGGCGCGAAGATGATTATACGAAAGGGCTTTCTTCTGTTACAATGACTTGTGGATAAAAGTGAATGAATTGTGCATAACTATGTGGAATATTCGGAAATCGAAAGGAATGAAAAATATGGAGATTAAATGCTGCAAAACCCACGTGGAACATGGCTTGGATGTATTCGTCGCAAAGACAGAAAGTTATCCTATCCTAACAGAATTATCAGAAGACGAAAAGTTATCCACAAAGTGTGATTACTGTGATGAGCATGCTTTGTATCTTGTGGCAAATTCTTAATTCGCTACAAGATGTAGAAATGCCTGTGGATATGTGTATAACAATGGTGGATAACTTGTTTGTAAATTTACTGTAAAGGGGGATATCTTGTGAATATCTCAATTGTCACTGTAGGAAAACTGAAAGAGAAATACCTGAAATCAGGTATTGAAGAATATACGAAGCGGCTCGGAAGCTACAGCAAAATTAGCGAAATCGAAGTAGCGGACGAAAAAGCGCCGGAACAA
>CAZGMW010000526.1:0-1522 GCA_964526895.1 uncultured Planococcus sp.
AATTTTTGGCGTTAAAGAAACCGATGTTATTGATACCCTTGTCCAGACAGAAAAGCAGAGGCGATCAGATTTTAAACGCAGAACTTTTCCGTAAAAATGGCTTTGCTCTCGTAATAGAAGAGGAAGAAGCGACACCAGAACAATTTTTAAAAGCTGTAGAACAGCTTAAAGCAGATGAAGATTTGCTGATTGAAAAAATGACGGATGCCGAACCTCCTAAAACTGCCTATGAAATGGCCAAATTGGTAGTGGCTCACACGAAGAAACGCTGAAAATGGAGATGATATCATGAAATTGAAGATGGAAAAAGTCCATGGTTCGATGAATACATTTTACATGATTGAAGGCGATGAAAGAGACGATTATGGCAATTTGGCAATGCAGCTTTGCAAGATGGACAACAGTGTCGATGGACTCCTGGTGATTCTTCCGTCTAAAACAGCTCATGCCAAAATGCGCGTTTTCAATCGTGACGGTTCCGAAGCATCAATGTGCGGGAATGGTCTCCGGTGTGTAGCCCGCTATGTTTGCGAAAAAGAAGGAATAACAGAAGCGGTCATCGAAACATTGAAAGCGGATTTGGCTGTCAGAAAAGAAACGACTTTAATGGATGGCATAGAAACTTATTCGGTTCAAATCTCCCCGGTTTCCTTTGAGTTGAAAGATTTACCGATGGAATACGGGGATCAAACGACATTGATACAACAGTTGATTCCGGAGATATCTGAAGAGATCCAGTTTTCTGCAGTTGCGGTGCCGAATCCTCATTTAATCGGGATTGTACCGGAAGAAATTCAAAAGTCTCCTGATCATCAGAAGAAATGGGCAGAAAAATTCAATGATGAAAATGATTATTTTTCCGATGGCGTGAATGTAAGTTACGTGACGAAACTTGATCACGGTATTTTTGTACGCACATATGAACGTGGTGTCGGCTTTACCAATGCTTGTGGTACAGCAATGACTGCTTCAGCTCTTATCAGCTGTATGTCCGGCATGGTGCCTTATGGCGAAGTAGCGGTTTATAACCCTGGAGGCATGGTGAAATGTAACATCGATAAAAATAACGATGGCTTTGAATTATTGCTGACGGGCAATGCGACCAGGCTTTCGGTGCACGAATTCAAATGGGAAGGAAATATAATAGACAGCGAGTTTATAGCTTCCGAACCCCTCGATGAACAACGCCTTTATGAAAAATTCATTGACAAAATTTCTGTAGTTGTTGAGCAATTTGCCTAAAGAAAAGAGTGATTCTATGATAGGCCCTTTTACAAAGGAGCAATTGGATCTTTTATATGGAAATGCGGAAGACCTGGTTTTTTTCATGCGCAAACGGGGAGATGGCTATGTTTATGAATATGTTAATTCTCTTTGCACCAGCACATTCGAACAGGAGTTGATCGGCAGAACAGTCGATGACAGCATGCCTGTTTCAGTAGCGGAGGAAATTAAAAAACAATATCAGATTGCTGAATCGCTGGATGGTATTCACCGTTATCGGGATTACAACTTATTCAGT
>CAZGMW010000527.1:0-1517 GCA_964526895.1 uncultured Planococcus sp.
CGATCACACTATTTTAAGATAGAAAAATAATAGTTTTTGAACAGTTTGTGAAGCCCTGACTAATATGTCCAAATATCGAAAGTTTCTGCTATTACTGATTTTGCGTTGTGTTTTATGCTGATTTTCGCTATTATCGAGTATGCAGGTTACGGACGGATAATTATATTTTCATATAGAAAAAAGAAGGTGACATTTTTGCAGCAAAACAAATATATAAAATGGTTTGCAGTAGCAGCGACTGTAGGGATGCTGTTCATTCTCCTCGGCGGTGCCCTCGTCACCAAAACTGAAAGCGGAATGGGCTGTGGCCGCCACTGGCCGGGCTGCAATGGCCAATTGATTCCAGACGTTATTACAGCAGAAGTGCTGATTGAATTTTCGCACCGTCTGGTCACCGGGGCAGTCAGCATCATAATTTTGATCCTGGCGATATGGGCTTGGAGGAAGTTTGGACATGTTCGTGAAACCAAATTTTTAGCCATCACATCTGTTTTCTTTTTGGTTCTTCAAGCATTGATCGGAGCCGCACAGGTTTTATGGGGGCAAGGTGATTTTATACTCGCTTTGCATTTCGGAATTTCGCTTATTTCATTTGCCTCTGTATTATTGCTGACTCTTCTTGTTTTTGAAGTCGACCGCAAATTCGATACAGAGAAATTGAAGATTGCCAGAACGTTGAAATTCCACACAATCGGTGTAACTTTGTATTCCTATATTGTTATTTACACTGGCGCACTTGTTCGGCACACGAACTCGAGTCTGATTTGTTCAGATTGGCCACTGTGCAGAAATGATTCCTTTGCGCTTCCATCGAATATGTATGAGTGGGTCCAAATGGGCCATCGAGCGGCTGCAGGATTGATCGTTATCTGGATTGGCATCATCGTGTGGCATGTAATCAAACATTATAAAGATCAACGGGCAATCTACTGGGGCTGGATCATCGCTTTTACAATCGTTATGATGCAGGCGACGACCGGAATGCTTGTAGTGCTGACAAAATTAAACCTTGCAGTTGCATTATTGCACTCCCTTTTCATCAGTTTATTGTTCGGTCTATTATGTTATATGGTGCTGCTTGTTTCCCGAAGCCACACTAAATCAGTAAAAAACAGCTGACGCATGAATTTGCGCCAGCTGTTTTTTTAATTTCTTTGCATTTCGATCAATAAATCTCCTGTGGAAATCCCATCAGCGGCAGTTACATGAATTTCTGTAATCGTACCGTCGAATGGTGCTTGAACCGTCGTTTCCATCTTCATGGCTTCTGTTACGAGAATATGGTCACCGCGTTTTACTTTAGCGCCTTTTTCTCCAATGACTTTCAATACAGTTCCTGGCATCGTAGCTGCAATGTGACTTTCCTGAGTAGGGTCCGCCTTTGGTTTTGCCGAACTGTCGGTTTCGACTGTCATATCTTTGACGCTGACTTCACGGGGCTGTCCATTCAATTCAAAGTAAATGGAACGGGTGCCGTCTTTTTGCGGTTCTCCAATGGAAACCATTTTGATGATCAG
>CAZGMW010000528.1:0-1516 GCA_964526895.1 uncultured Planococcus sp.
TCGCATCTATTGTTTCGATATTATCTTTCAACAGCACCGGTATGCCATACAATGGGCCTTGGTCTTGCTGGCCACGCATTTCATCCAGTTCGGCTGCAATTTTCAGCGCGTCCGGATTGATGGACAGGACGGAATTGATCTTCGGCCCATTCTTATCAAATTTTTCGATCCGTTCCAAATAACTTTCCACCAATTCGACTGACGAGAGCCGTCCCTCATTAAAAGCCTGCTGAATTTCATTGATTGTCGTTTCATTTATTTCAAATAAAGTCGATTCCATCATTGTGCCCCTTTGCTGATTAATAAAATCCTAATATTAGTGTACACTATTTGGAATCAACGGCATATTTCAGGAAACTTCTTTGATTAATTGTTTTTGGAAGCACCTTGTTTTATTGTTATAAGAGGAAATACGAGAAAGCCGCGCTGAATGGTTCATGCATCAGCCGTATGAGAAGGTGGTACATAGATGATTAAGGTAATTGGCATAACGCACGACAATAAATTAGAAGCGGGTATTCCGCTGGATGAAGTGGATTTTTCACGCTACCAGTGGTTCTGGGCTGATTTTGACCAGCCGACCGACGATGAAGTCCAGCAGCTGGCGTATACGTTCAAGTTCCATCCGCTCGCCATTGAAGACTGCATTCACCGGCTGCAGCGGCCGAAACTGGATTATTACGATGACCATACCTTCTTTGTTACACACAACGTGAAGGAAGAGGAGGGGGAACTGGTCAAAGAAGAACTGGACTTTTTTGTCGGCAATCATTTTATCGTTACGTTCCACTGGCATCCTTCCAAGGAAATCAGCCAAGTATGGGACCGGCTGCTGGCATATCAGAACCTCGACAAATGGAATTCATTTTTCGTGTTTTACGAAGTGCTGGACAAAATAGTCGACAATTATTTTCCGCTGGTTTATCAGATCGAAGAAAGCCTGGCGAAGATCGAGGACAATACGCAAAAAAAATCGATGGATCTGCTCATGACGGAATTATTCGAATCCCGTTCGCTGCTGCTGAGTCTGCGGCAGACGGTCAATCCGATGCGCGATTTGCTGTACCGGATGCTGAACTCGCATCATCTGAACGAAATTCAGGACCGCCGCGAATATTTCTCGGACATTTACGACCATTTGCTGAAGCTGTCGGAAATGGTCATGTCGAACCGTGAATTGACGGCGGACATCCGGGACAGCTACTTGTCACTGAATTCGCATCAGACCAATAACGTCATGAAAGTCCTGACCATCATCACGTCCATCTTCGCGCCGCTGACTCTCATTGCCGGAATCTACGGAATGAATTTCGAGACGATGCCCGAACTCACCTGGCAATACGGCTATTTCTTGATACTCGGGATCATGGGAGTCATCGCAGTGGCCATGTTCAGCTGGTTCCGGAGGTTGGGTTGGTTTAAGTAATGGAATATGGATAGAGGCGTCATTTCCTTGATGGGGGTGGCGTCTTTTTATGTTATTTGGAGAGAGTAATGGATGATGGATTTGATGGGA
>CAZGMW010000529.1:0-1507 GCA_964526895.1 uncultured Planococcus sp.
CATCAAAATGGATTTTTCCGCTGATATTTTTCGAACTGATAATGATGATACAGCGTCAATTATCTGAATTATAACATTATTATAATCAAGTAAGGCAACCTTCTGTTAATTCAAACCCTGTATTTGAAAACAGTCCGCCACCACGGACTGCCCAGTGGGCGGGGCCCAACCCCGTCCAATCTTTTGCCAATAAGGGTTTATATATCCCACCAGCTTTTCTCCATGCAAAAAACCCGGCAACCGCCGGGTTCTCTCACTCAGCTTATTCTATTCCAAATTCACCCCAGCCCGTAGGCTTCATGCAGTGCATTAGCCGATTTCTCCATATCTTCACCAGGCACAACTACGGAAATCTTGATTTCTGATGTGCTGACCATTTTAACCGGAATCTCCGACATGCGCAGGATATCGAACATCCGGGCTGCGACACCCGGATTCGAAACCATGCCGGAACCAACGATTGAGACTTTTGACAAGCCGGTTTCAAAATCAGTCGATTGGAAACCGATCGTTTCTTTATTGTCTTCCAGCACACGCCGGACTTCTTCCAGACTATCTTCTTTTATGGAAAATGAAACGGACGGCTGGAATTCCTGCGTTATGCTTTGGACAATGATGTCGACATCGATATGATTTTCAGCCAGCGTCATGAAAATATTCGCGAGTGAACCGTTGAAGGGTTTATTGTATGTAACGGTTACGCGGGCAATGCCCGGTTCAAATGCTACTCCACGGACGATGAGATTTTTTTCCACAGTGACCACCTCTTGTATGATTGTTCCCGGATCGTCGGAATAGCTCGCCCGAACGGTTAAAGGGACATTGTTGTTTTTTGCAAATTCGACTGCGCGGGGGTGCAGGACACCGGCGCCCAGGTTAGCAAGCTCCAGCATTTCATCGTAGGAGATCTGTTCCAGTTTGCGGGCACCGACAACATAACGCGGATCTGACGTATAGACCCCATCGACATCCGTATAGATATCGCATTTCTCAGCTTTCAAAGCAGCTGCCAAAGCTACTGCGGTTGTATCAGATCCGCCACGTCCAAGCGTTGTGATGTTGCCGAACCTGTCCACTCCCTGGAAGCCGGCGACTACGGCGAAAAATCCACTGTTCAGAACCGCTTCCAGACGCTCTGTGTGAATCTGTTCAATGCGTGCATTGCGCGGTACAGACTCAGTTTCGATGCCAGCCTGCCAGCCGGTGAATGAAACAGCTTCATGGCCCAGTTGCTTAAAAGCCATTGCAAGCAATGCAATTGTCACTTGTTCGCCTGTCGCGAGCAGCATATCCATCTCGCGTTTCGGCGGCTCACCAGAAATTTCCGACGCTAACCCGAGCAAAGTGTCTGTCGTTTTGCCCATTGCTGATACGACGATGACGACACGTTTGCCTTTCTCTTTTTCAGCAATCGCCTTTTTTGCCACTCCAATAATTTTTTCAGGAGTCGCCACAGACGTTCCACCAAATTTCATAACAATCGTTTCCATTAATAATCCACTCCCAC
>CAZGMW010000530.1:0-1503 GCA_964526895.1 uncultured Planococcus sp.
GGGACGGCGGAATTGGGGTCTATTTCTTCAATAGTGTCTGGATCACGACTTTGGCAATCGTCCTGACTGTGCTTTTTGCAAGTATGGCGACATTCGCCATCACACGCATGAGATGGAAATGGAGCGGTCTCGTACTTGGCCTGTTTTTGGTCGGCCTGATGATTCCGGTCCACTCGGCATTGATTCCGTTATACAGTATGTTCCTGAGTGTGGACATGATCGACAATCCATTTGCGCTGGTGCTGACGTATACCGCATACAACCTGCCGATTACGATGATGATTTTGCTCGGCTTCTATTATACGCTGCCGCGTGAAGTGGAAGAAGCGGCGGTCATCGACGGCTGTTCGGTCCACCGGATGTTCTTCCGCATCATCCTGCCAATGACGATGCCGGTAATGGCGACTACTGTTGTGATCAACATGATCTACAACTGGAACGAGTTTGTTTTCGTCAACACCTTCATCAGTTCAGAAGAATACAAGACACTAACAGTCGGCATCCAAAACTTTATCGGCCAATATATGACAGACTGGGGCGCTATCGGCGCAACACTGATCATCAGTGTGCTTCCGGTTATCCTGGCGTTCATCTTCTTCAGCAATAAAGTCGTTGAAGGAATCTCGTCGAGTGCGGTTAAAGGTTAAGAGAATGAGTTCCGTCATTTGAGTCTCGGTGATGGAGCACTGACAATAGAAAAGCTTCTCCTTTGAGAAAAATCTCGCAGGAGAAGCTTTTTGTCTTATGGCGCAGTGTCAGTTTTCCACTTCACTGCCGGTTTTATTGACACGGTTGAACGAACGCAGCGCGAGCCACATGATGATGTAGGCAAAAGAACTGCCGCCGAAAATCAGCGCCAGAGCCGGCACCGCCTGCATGATGACAGCCAGCGATCCGAGGCAGACGAAAATGAGAAATGTATTGATCGGATTGATGAGCATAATCAGAAATGCATTTTTGATGATCTGTCCGACTTTTATATCGAAATGGACGAATGTCGGAAACAGATAAAACAGGAACATCGCAAACAAGAGCATAAAGGCGAACAAGGGAATAAATGTCCACGACAGATCTGCGGAGCTGGTTTGGATATAAAATAAGTCGAGTACGATAAAGGCAACAATTGCTGTCACGAATAAACCGAGCAAATTGCTTTTCGCAAAATCGCGCCGGTAATATTGCCAGAAAGCCGGAAACACGGGCTTGCCTGTATCACCGCGCAGCCAGTCACGACAAACCGCGAACATCGCGAGCGTTGCGGGATAAAAACCCAGCACCACGCCGCCAAGCAAAGTAAACAGGATCCACAGCAAATTGACATAAGCAAAACGAGTGATCCATTCAAGCACATTATAGATAAAACCGCTGGTTGAATTCATATATTGACCATCCTTATCAGTTAATGGGTGAGGGAATGTAAGACTTTTTAAATCCGCTTCGGCGCTTAGGAGAAGGGCAAAGATTATGCTCCTGCGCAAGCTCGTCGCAAAGGAGGCACCATCT
>CAZGMW010000531.1:0-1503 GCA_964526895.1 uncultured Planococcus sp.
ATCCTTCAGCATGGCATTCTTGAACTGCGCAGCATACATATATCCGAGCGCATAAAGGGCAGGAATGGAAAGAATCTTTATCTATTAAGTTAGTGGAGGCTGATGATAAACGATTGATGATCATGGATGAAAGCTCTGCAAAGTATTTGGTGGACAAAGAATTGTTGCGGGAAGTGGAAGATGGCAGGAATACAGAAGCAGTTTCTTCCATACCGGAATTGGCACAAGGCGAAACGCTTCTATTTGCCAAAAAAGCAGACAGTGATTTAAATTTTGATGGCTTGTCAGATCAGATGAACTATCAAGGCAATATTATTGTGGGTGATGGACGTGCTTACGCTGACATGTTTTTGGTTATCACAGATGAGGAGTTCGCTGACTTGGAAGCTGAAGAAAAAACAATGGGAATTATTCAATACAATAAAGACCCGGATGGCATCGGCAGCTTCGATGTGGAAAGAGAACAGCTTGTAAAAATAGAAGGTTAATATTACAGCGATCCTGACTGCATCATAACGGGACATCACTCCGGATTTTGGCTTATAATGAGAACCGGAGGGGATATAATGTTAAAATCATTCAGTCTTGAAGGAAAAACTGCAATTGTGACCGGAGCGGGTAAAGGCATCGGCCAGGCGATTGCAATGGCGGTAGCTGAAGCAGGTGCCAATGTCATGCTGGTTGCACGCACAGAATCCGATTTGCAGAAGGTAAAGGAGTTAATCGGCAATGACCGGACAGAATATGCAATGGCGGATATAACTGACCGCAGCCAGATTCAGCGTGTGGTTGAAAAAACGATGGAGCGTTTTGGTGCAATTGATGTGCTGGTGAACAATGCCGGTATGAACATCCGTTCAAAACTGCTTGATGCAACGGATGAAGAATGGCATAAAATCATGGACACGAACGCCCAAAGCGTCTTCATGTTTTCACAGGAAGCTGCGAAGAAAATGAAAAGCGGCGGTTCGATCATCAATATCAGTTCAGTGGGCGGGGAACGCGCATTGAAAACAGGAGTCGTCTACGCAGCATCAAAAGCCGCGATTATCCAGATGACCCGTGTCATGGCAATGGAATGGGGCGAAAAAAATATACGCGTCAATGCAATCGGTCCCTGGTATTTCCGAACGCCTTTAACGGAAAAATTATTGAACGATAAAGAATATCTCGATTCGATTTTAGCAGTGACACCGATGAAACGCGTCGGCGAACTTCCGGAAGTAGCGACGCCTGTCGTATTCCTGGCATCTGAATCATCCAGCTATATAACAGGACAGACGCTCTTTGTGGACGGCGGCATGTCGATACATGGGTTTTCGTGAGAAAAGTAACAGCGCCTGTTCTGCCCCGACTAGCTATAAATGGTTCTAAGGTAATTAGACATACTACAGCAACTGAGAAAGATAAGAAACCGATATTCCGCAAAACAGCTTCGCTTTCCTGGTGGCTCGCGCTGAGCTAACTCGGTCTCGTTCCACTTCGCCCGAGTGGATCTCAGCA
>CAZGMW010000532.1:0-1502 GCA_964526895.1 uncultured Planococcus sp.
CCGTTTATAGTAATACGCTGCCCAACATTCTTTTTCATTTCCAGTCCTCCTCCCATCAACCGGCAATAACCGGCCCCGAATACTTCATATTAATCTCCTCGCCAATGAGTTCGACGGTCTTGTAGTCGGTGATGATTCCTTCGTTATATGTAAATAAATGTTCCAAACCGGTTCTGTTTTCCAGCACAGCAGGCAAATAAACCCGTAAATTCGCCGCCACTCCCCGATTGTCTCTATGCAAAATCCAGTCGATCGGTTTCCAGTCCAGAATGCCTTCCGCTGTGCCGACCGGCGTTTCAAGATATTGGCCATCCGGCAGTTCCGCTATAAATAGATACATTCCTTCCCGGCCTTGGCTGCTCTGAAAAAGCACATTTCCGGCATAGGCGACTTCTTTCAATCGGATGCCCGTCTCTTCCAGCGTCTCCCGGATGACACTTTCGAGCGGCGTTTCCCCGTACTCGATTTTACCCCCGACTCCATTCCACGTGCCCATCTGCGGTTTTTTCAACCGGTTCAGCAACAGGAACTTGTTTTCACTTCTGATCAGGCAAAGCGTATATTTCAGCATTAACATCTTCCTCCCGTTCATCCGGCAAATGAGCTTCGTAAAGACCTTTGATCATCCCTTCTCCTCCATTATCTTTTGTATAGATTCGATTTTCCTCAAGTCCTTCTGATTGTTCTTCGTTCTTCGATAGCCGTCTTCAGCGGATTTTGTATATACGTTGAAATAGTCTTCGGCAGTCAGCTCATAATATATCGCGCCGCCATCTTCGACTTGCTTTAATTCCAGGTAATCTACCGCCGCAAAATTTTTTAAGTCTTCTATATAAGAAAAGCCAATCGCCGTTTCGCCATTATTAAATTCATGTTCCCGCAAATCAGTCAGCTCATAACCCAACTGGCCCATCATTTCACTAAGCACCTCCCACCGCTCATTCAAAAAAGCGAGCGGAACCAGAATATCGATGTCCTGCGGCGAAAAATCATTCCCCGTCGTTTCACTGAGCCCAAGCGATCCATAGAGCACAGGTTTAATGCCCAAGCTTTGGTTCAATACTTTACAGACGCGAATAAATTCTTCATATAATACTGCTGCTCTGCTCATTCGCCACTCCGCTGTCAACTTTATTTATCTCCCAGTAAATCATTTCTTCGCTTTCAATAACCACTTTCAATCCGATTTTTTCAAGCACACGAATGGACCCGGGGTTATCCATCAGCGTTTCCGCTTTGATTTTATGTATACCGTCCTGTTTCCAGCCCCAAGCGATCAAAGCAGCGACCGCTTCCGTTGCATAGCCCTGGTTCCAATATTTCTCCAAAAGCCCATACCCGATCTCTACTGATCCCTTTTCATCCGGTGCTCCCTTGAATCCCAAATCACCGATGATGGAGCCGTCGGATTTCAGGACTGCAAGCCATGGTCCCCAATAAAGAAGACCAGGATCTTCAGCTATTTTCTTCAGATGATCTGCCACATGCGGTCCAATCATATA
>CAZGMW010000533.1:0-1502 GCA_964526895.1 uncultured Planococcus sp.
CTAAATAAAAAGTTCAGGCAAATCAAAACCCCGCAGCTCTAGGCTGCGGGGTTTTCTTATGCTTCTTTTTCGATTAATGCGGACAATGCTTCAACGGCGGATTCTTCGTCTGAACCATCTGCTGAAATCGTCACGGCAGTGCCTTTACTGATTGCCAGGCTCATAATGCCCATGATGCTTTTCGCATTTACTTTCTTTTCGTCTTTTTCTAGATAGACATCAGAATTATATCTATTCGCTTCCTGAACAAATAATGCTGCTTGTCTGGCTTGTAAACCTGATTTCAATTGAACACTCACTTGTTTTTCAACCATGTATATCCTCCTCAGAAAATTGACTGTACTAATATATATGAAAGAACAACGGCAGTTAACCGCCGATCGTTTCGCCTTTTCTTAATGACTCAGCGATTTCGTCAATCTTCCGAAGGCGGTGATTGACTCCGGACTTGCTGACCTTCCCGGCTGAAACCATTTCACCGAGCTCCTTCAGTGTAACATCCTGGAACTCAACGCGCAGCCTGGCAATTTCCCGCAATCGATCCGGCAGCTGTTCAATACCGATAACTGAATCGATAAATCGGATATTTTCTACTTGGCGCAGAGCTGCATCGATCGTTTTATTGAGGTTAGCGGTTTCGCAATTGACCAGCCTGTTGACACTATTGCGCATGTCCCGAATAATCCGGACATCTTCAAATTTCAGCAACGCCGAATGGGCACCCGCAATGCTGAGAAAGTCAGAAATTTTTTCCGCTTCCTTCAAGTATGTGACAAAGCCTTTTTTCCGATCAATCGTTTTACTGTTCAAATGGAAAAAGTTCATCAATTCTGTGAGAGAATCAGCATGATCCCGATCCGATGAGTAAACTTCCAGATGATAAGATGAGGTTTCGGGATTATTGACGGAACCTCCAGCCAAAAATGCTCCGCGCAGATAAGCGCGTTTACAGCAATTTTTTTCTATCAATGCCTTGTCGATTTCCTGCTGGGATTGAAAACCTTCCGTTATGATCAGTAAATCTTCCAGTATAAATTTCGAGCCGTCGCGCACCCGGCAAATGTAGACATTGTTCTTTTTAAGACGCATTTTCTTCCGGACCAACAACTCCACTGGATACGGTTTGTAAAACCGCTTCAGAAGTGTATAAATCCGGCGGGCAATAGCGGCATTCTCTGTCTGTATGTCAACGCTTAATTGTCTGCTGGAAAAAGATAAAGTACCGTTCATCCGAATTAAGGCTGATAATTCAGCTTTACCACAGCATTCATCCACTTCAATCTGTGTCATTTCCTTTTTTGTTTCCGAAGCGAACGACAATTCATTCCCCCCCTTTCAAACGTTCAAAACAATCTGTAAGGTGTATCTTCCGGTAGTTTGCCTCCGGCATATCGAAAAAGCCATTCAGCCACTTTTCTTGGTTCATGGCGGACAGCATTCTCAAATATAATGGCACCGTCCTTCCAGCTGCAAATCAATTGGTGACGCTTAAGGCAGAGTTT